>NZ_JAGKRH010000069.1:0-22820 GCF_017939245.1 Aeromonas sp. PrichA-15
CGGTATAACCTGGCCAGAAGGAGGCAATATCAATATGATGCACGGCGACAGCAGGGTGATGGTGGTGGTGTGTTTGGAGACAGCCAGTTTACCAGCACCCTGTCTGTCAACTTCCACTTCCCCAAGATCCCGCGAAGAACCTTTTTATTTGCACGTTTCGGCCTCAGAGGGCCGGGGCATCGTAGTCCGCGGGCTCGTCGCTGTAGACGCAGACGTTCCACTTGGCCGCGAGGCCATCATCCGCGAGGCAGTAGCGCTCGAAGAAGGCCTTGATACCGGCGCGCTGGCAATGGGCCTCGAAGCTCGCCATGTCGCGCCAGATCTCGTTGAAGACGATGGGGAAGCTCTCCCCCTCGGCAAAGGGGCTCTGGATATGGCGGGTGACGATGTACTGCAGGCAGCCATCTTCACGCAGGGTGTCGGGCTCGAGCCCTTGCAGGACGCGGAACAGTGCCTGCTCCTGGCCCGGCTTGGGCTGGAACTGGGCGATGCAGTAAACCTTCTTGGACATCGTGGTCTCCTTGCCGTGTCTCAACCCCGCAGGGCGACGACCCGGTTGTCGATGAGGCGGGCCTTGCCCAGATAGGCGGCCATCAGGATCACCAGGCGCTGGCTCTCGGCGCTGGCGGATTCCAGGGTGTCGGCATCGACGATGTCGATGGCATCCGTCCTGAATCCCGCGTTGTCGAGGCGTTGGCTGGCCTGGGCAACCAGGGAGGGGAGGTGACTGTTCCCCGCTTCAATCTGCTCGGCAATCCAGTTCATGGTGCGCGCGAGCTCGGGGGCAATGGCCCGTTCGGCAGCGGTCAGATAGCCGTTGCGCGAAGAGAGGGCCAGCCCGTCTTCGGCCCGCACGGTGGGCACGCCCACGATCTCGATGGGCATGGCCATGTCGGCCACCATCTTGCGAATGAGCGCGAGCTGCTGGTAATCCTTCTCGCCAAAGCAGGCCACGTTCGGCTGTACCAGATTGAACAGCTTGGTGACCACGGTGCTGACCCCGCGAAAATGCCCCGGACGCAGCGCCCCTTCCAGCAGGCTGGAGATGCCGGGCACCTCGACGAAGGTCTGGCTGGCGAGCCCCTGGGGATACATGATCTCCGGCGTCGGGGTGAAGACCAGGTCGACACCGGCGGCCTCCAGGGCGGCGCAATCCTGCTCCAGGGTGCGGGGGTAGTTGGCGAGATCCTCGGCCTTGTCGAACTGCAAGGGGTTCACAAAGATGCTGACCACCACCTTGTCGCCATGGCGGCGGGCCTCCTCGACCAGGGTGAGATGACCCTGATGCAGATTGCCCATGGTGGGCACGAATGCGATGGCGCGGCCTTCGCGATGCCATTGACCGATCTGCTCGCGCAGCGCGGCGGGATTGTTCACAACCAACATCGTCAGTTCACCTTCAGATGAATCAATAAAAGAGGGGGTCGTCAGGGGGGAGGGCAAGACGGGGGCACAGGCCCCCGCGCGCATGACGACAGAAAGTCAGTTGAAGCAGTGCTCGGGGCCGGGGAAGGTCCCCTCGCTCACCTGCTGCACGTAGAGACGAATGGCGGCACGCATGTCACCGGTCTCGGCCAGGAAGTTCTTGGTGAACTTGGGCACATAACCCGAGGTGATGCCGAAGGCATCGTGCATTACCAGGATCTGGCCATCGGTGGCAGGGCCGGCACCGATGCCGATCACCGGAATGCGCAGCGCCTTGGTGATGCGCTCTGCCAGAGAGACGGGCACGCACTCGAGTACCAGCAACTGGATGCCGGCCGCTTGCAGCTCCAGCGCCTGGCGGTAGATCTCCTGGGCGTGGAATTCGTCGCGCCCCTGCACCTTGAAGCCGCCAAACACGTGGACGGATTGCGGGGTCAGGCCGAGATGGCCGCACACCGGCACCCCGTTACGGGTGAGGTGGCGGATGGAGTCGCACAGCCAGTCCCCCCCTTCCATCTTCACCATGCGGGCACCGGCCGCCATCAGGCGCGCCGCGTTCTGGTAGGTTTGCTCCGGGGTGGCGTAGCTCATGAACGGCATGTCGGTCACCACCAGGGCATTGGTGGTGCCGCGCACCACGCAGCGGGTGTGATAGACCATCTCGTCCATGCTGACCGCCAGGGTGTCGTCTCCGCCCTGCAATACCATGCCGAGGGAGTCGCCGATGAGCAGCACCTGGGCGCCCTCGTCGTCGAACAGCTTGGCGAAGGTGGCGTCATAGGCGGTGATGGCGGTGATTTTCTGTCCGTCCTGCTTCATCTTCTGCAGGTGGGTAGTGGTGATCTTGCTCATTACGTTGTTCCTACTCTTCTCTACTCGCCTGCTGCACCGGCCAGGATCGCGAGTCCATTGCGCGGGCAGCGGGCAACCAGTTCGGTGAGCGGGGTGCCGCAGGGCAGCACCAGGGAGGGGGCTATCTCGGCAAGGGGGAGCAGGACGAACTCCCGCTCCTTCATGCCATAGTGAGGCACCGTCAGGCGCTCATGCCGGATGACCTCGTCGCCGTACAGCAGCAGATCGAGATCCAGGGTCCGGGGGCCCCAGCGCTCATCCTTGCGCACTCGCCCCTGTGCCTGCTCGATGCGCTGCAGCTCTTCCAGCAGCGCCAGGGGGCTGAGGCGGGTGGCAAGGCGCGCTACGGCATTGACGTAGTCCGGCTGATCCGCAGGGCCCATGGGGCGGCTGCCGTAAAGGCGGGAGGTCTGCAGCAGCTCGGACTCGGGCAGGGTCGCCAGCGCGGCGATGGCGCGACGAGCCTGGCCGAGGGGGTCGGCCAGGTTGGAGCCGATGGCGACGAAGACCTCGATCATCGGCGGATCCTTACTCTGCCGACTTCGGCTTGCGGCGACGGGGGCGACGGCGGTTGCGGCCATTGCCGCTGCGCTTCTCGCCATCACCGCTGTGGGAGTCGGCGCGCTCGCCGCTCGCCGGGCGGCGGGTCGCCTCCCGTTGCAGTTGCGGGCGCACATCCGGGTTGGAGGCCACATAGCGTTCCCACCAGCTCGCCAGCTCGCCGAGGCCGCGCTCGACCCGGTTGCGCAGCAACAGGAAGTCGAAGGCCGCACGGAATTTCGGGTGCTCCATGGCGCGCTCGGGGTGCTTGCCCTGGCGGCGGGTCAGGCGCTGCTGCAGGGCCCAGATGTCGCGCACGTCCGTGGTGAAGCGGCGTGGCACGGCGATGATCCGCACCTGGTTGTCCAGCACCTCGTTGATGGCCAGCATGAAGGCATCGTACCAGGGCAGACCGCTCTCGTTTTCCAGCACGCGGCCGCGGGCCTCGACGGCGCCCCACAGCAGGGTGGCGTAGAGGAAGGCGGGGGTGACGCGCTTCTCTTCACGGACCCGGGTATCGGTGTCCATCAGCGCCTGCTCGATGAACTGCTCGTAGGGCGAGTTGCCGTGGGGGGTGAACAGGCCGGCTACCTGGGGGAACAGCGGCTGGAACAGCCCGTATTCCCGCAGCAGCTTGTAGGTGGCCAGACCGTCCCCCGCCAGGAACAGCTTGAGGGTCTCTTCGAACAGGCGGGCGGCCGGGATGTCCTGCAGCAGCGGGGCCAGCTCCCGGATGGGGGCGGCGGTACGCGGGCTGATGGTCATGTCCAGCTTGGCGGCGAAGCGCACGGCGCGCAGCATCCGCACCGGATCTTCACGGTAACGGGTCTCGGGGTCACCGATGAGCTCCAGCCTGCGCGCGGCCAGATCTTCCAGCCCACCCTCGAAATCGTGCAGGGTGAAATCCTTGGCGCTGTAGTAGAGGGCGTTGACGGTAAAGTCGCGACGCTCGGCATCCTCTTCGATGGTGCCGTAGACGTTGTCCCGCAGCAGCATGCCTTCATCGGACTGGGCCGACACATGCTTGCTGGTATTGACCTGATGGTGGTGACCCCGGAAGGTGGCCACTTCGATCACGTCACGACCAAAGACGATGTGGGCCAGGCGGAAACGGCGGCCAATCAGGCGGCAGTTGCTGAACAGCGCCTTGATCTGTTCCGGCGTCGCGTCGGTGGCGATGTCGAAATCCTTGGGGGTCTTCCCGAGCAGCAGGTCACGGACACCGCCGCCGACCAGGTAGGCCTCATAGCCCCCCTTGTTCAGGCGATAGAGCACCTTGAGGGCATTCTCGCTGATCTCTTTGCGCGAAATCGGGTGCTGGTCACGGCTCAAGGTACGGCGCTGTCCGGCGACACGGGCCGGAATGGGGGACTCCACCGACTGCTCGCCGTCTTCCTTGCCGAGCACTTTGCGGCAAAAGTTTGCGATCTGGGAAAAAATGGTACACCTCGTTATGACTTCAAATTGACGGGAGGCCAAAAAAATAGCGGCCTATCATAGCTCAGCCCCAACCAAATGAGAAACGGTGTGGCCTGCTTCCCCTTGATTGGTCCTTTTGGGGTAAGAAATGCAGCCGAGGCTAGCTTTGCCCTTGCGGGATCTTCTGCTGGCGGGGCACCCGGACCAGCTGCCAATGGGCGATGCCCCAGCCGATGATCTCGTCGATCCGGCTGGCCATCAGCTCGGGCGGCGGGCACTGACCGAGAAAGTGCAGCGCCTGCCACAGGGCCGGTCGTACCTCGTCCTGCGACAGCGCCGGCGCATGGTTCTGCTTGGAGAGCTTGTTGCCATCCGCTTGCACCGCCAGCGGCAAGTGCACCCAGGCGGGCACCTCTGCCCCCAGAGTCTGGTAGAGGGCAATCTGGCGCACCGTGGGTTCCAGCAGATCGGCGCCGCGGACGATCTCGGTGATGCCGCTGTCCATGTCATCTACGACCACCGCCAGGTTGTAGGCGTAGAGCCCGTCCCGGCGGCGCACGATGAAGTCCTCCTCCGCCAGCGCCGCGGGGACGGTGATCTCTCCCTGCAGCGCATCCTCGAACCGATAGACCGGGTGGTGCTGGCGCAAACGGGCGGCACACCCCTCGGCGGTCATCCCCAGGGAGCGGCAATGGCCGTTGTAGAACCCCCCTGCGGCCATGATTTCGCGCCGGGTACAGCGGCACCAGTAGAGATCCCCGGCCCGATAGAGCTGATCGATGATCTCGTCATAGCGGCCATGGCGCGCGCTCTGGAACATCACCTCCCCATCCCAGCCAAGACCGTGTGCCTCCAGGGTGGTGAGGATAAGGTCAGCCGCTCCCGGCATCTCCCGCGGGGGGTCGATGTCTTCGATGCGCACCAGCCAGCGTCCCTGCTGCGCCCTGGCCTGCAAGAAGCTGCCAAGGGCGGCGACCAGGGAGCCGAAGTGGAGCGGACCGGACGGTGAGGGGGCGAAGCGGCCCACATAGGGGCGTCGGGAGGGGGGGGATGTCATGACCATGGCAATTCGGGTAGGCGATGCATTGAGGCTGCATTCTGGGACGGCCCGACCAAAAGCTCAATAAAAAAGGGAGCCTGGGCTCCCTTTTCGTTTCTGTGGATGGGCGGCATCAGCCAGCCATCTGTTTTTCCTTGATCTCGGCCAGCGTCTTGCAGTCCACGCAGAGGTCTGCGGTCGGACGGGCTTCCAGACGGCGGATGCCGATCTCGATGCCGCAATGCTCGCAGTAACCGAAGTCATCTTCTTCGAGCAACAGCAAGGTTTTCTCGATCTTCTTGATCAGCTTGCGTTCACGGTCGCGGGTGCGCAGTTCGAGAGCAAACTCTTCTTCTTGCGCGGCGCGATCCACGGGATCCGGGAAGTTGGCAGCCTCATCCTTCATGTGGTCGACGGTGCGGTCAACTTCCTGCATCAGTTGGTTGCGCCAGGCTCCCAGGATCTTGCGAAAATGTACCTTCTGTTGGTCATTCATGTACTCCTCACCGGCTTTCATCTGGTAAGGCTCTACACCCGCAATGGCCAGGGGGCCCAGAGATTTCCTGTTTTCGCCTGTTGGCATGCCCTGTCTCCTAATTCAGCACGCTACCCGTGCCATCCATAAATTGAGGGCGACATCTATAGCAGAAGGGTCAACGGGAGGCAAACAAGCCTTATCAATAATGTTACCCACTTCTGCATTTATTCTCTGCCCTCGGGTAGCATATGGTCAGATTCAAATGGGATAAAATCCTGAGCCACCATGCCCTGCACCCCAACATGGGGGCGATAGCATAAAATTTCAACCCCTGCCGCCATCGCCTGTTCAACAAGCTGACTATAGTGCGGATCGATATGGGCTGCAGGGCGCATTCTCGCGATGCCGGAGTGCAATACCATGAACAGCAGCACGGCCCGGTGCCCTGCCGCCTTCATGGCCATCAATTCACGCAAGTGCTTGGCGCCGCGGGTGGTGACCGCATCGGGGAAGTACCCCATGCCGGGTTGCTCCCGCTCGTCGAGCAGGGTGACGGATTTCACCTCGATGTAACAATCCGGTCTGTGGTCATCTTCCAGCAGCAGGTCGATGCGGCTGTTCTCTTCCCCGTATTTCACTTCGGTGCGCAGCCTGGCATAGCCTGCCAGGGGGGCGAGAGCGCCCTGTTCGATGAGCTCTCGGGCGATCTGGTTGGCACGGGCCGTGTTGACGCAGATGAAGTGACCCGCCGGGCTCTCGGCGATTTCCCAACTGTTTGGCAGCTTGCGCTTGGGGTTGTCGGATGTGGAGTACCAGACCCGGGTGCCCGGCAGGGCGCAGCCGGTCATGGCACCTGTATTGGCGCAGTGGATGGTGATCACCTCGCCGTTGTTGAGCGCCACATCCGTCAGGAAGCGCTTGTAGCGGGAGATCAGCAGCCCGGATTGCAGGGGGGGATCGAAGATCATGGGGTGAGCTCCTCGCGGTGCGGGTTTTTGACGCGGGCCCGCAGGGGCCAGCAGGCGAGCGGTTCGTAGTGGACGCCGTCCGGCGTGCTGACGGATTGATAGAGGCAGAAGCGATCGGCCCTGAGCAGAAAATCCGGCGCAGGCAGCTCGCCGGGGGCCTCGCCCGCCTTGCGCGACAGGGTGACGTGGGGGCGATAGCCCTGCTCGCCGTTGCCCAGCCCGAGTTTTTCTCCGTGGCGGCGCAGTGCCCTCGCGAGCACGGTCAGCTCGTTCGGCCACTCACCGGGGCCCACCCAGGCGGCTTTGGCGCGCTGAAACCAGCCGGTCTGATCCAGATGGACGCTGAAAGGGGGGCAGTGCTGTCGCTCGGCGGCCGCGATCAGGCGAGCCTGGGTCGTTTCGTCGGCCTCCCCGAGAAAGGCCAGGGTCAGATGCAGGTTGCTCTCGGGCACCGGCTGGCCGGGCCAGGGGCGCTGGTCTCGCCAGGTCGCAAGCTCGGGGGCAAGCTCTGGCAGGGGCAGGGCAAAGAAGAGTTTGGGCATGCGGCGTGTCGGTCCTCGTGATGGGCATCGGATAAGGGCCATTCTATGGCAGCCGCTCCCGGGATGTCTTGCCGTGTTGCACCTGACGCTTCCTGCCCCTGCCCGGCAGGGGCGCTTACGATGGCCGGGAGGCTGTGGCAGAATGGACCCCTTTCAGAAGTGTCACAGAAGGTGCCCATCGCTTTGTCTTCCCTCCCCATCGTCCCGGTGTTGCCCGAACTCTTTGCAGCCCTCGACAACCATACCAGCGTGATCCTGCAGGCGCCCCCCGGCGCGGGCAAATCGACCCTGCTGCCCCTGGAGCTGGTGCGCCAGCACCGGCTGCCCGGGCGCATTATCATGCTGGAGCCCAGGCGCCTCGCGGCGCGCAACATCGCGAGCTTCCTCGCGCGTCAGCTGGGGGAGAAGGTGGGCGAGCGCATCGGCCTGCGAGTGCGCGGGGAGAGCCGCACCAGCAGCCAGACCCGGCTCGAGATCGTGACCGAGGGGGTGCTGACCCGGATGCTGCAGCAGGATCCCGAGCTCACCGGCGTGTCGCTCGTCATCTTTGACGAGTTCCACGAGCGCAGCCTGCACGCCGATACCGCGCTGGCCTTCGCCATCGAGAGCCAACAGGGGTTGCGCGATGATCTCAAGCTGCTGGTGATGTCCGCCACCCTGGATGGCATGGCCCTGGAGCGCCTGCTGCCAGGCGCCCCCGTGGTGCGCTCCGAGGGGCGCGGCTTTCCCATCGAGTACCACTATCGCCCCGCCAATCGCCAGCAGTGGTTGGAGCCCCAGGTCGGCGCTGTGGTGCTGGAGGCGCTCGCCAGTCAGGCTGGCAGTGCCCTGGTGTTCCTGCCGGGACAGGGGGAGATAGAGCGGCTGGCACAGTGGCTGGAAGGGCGGTTGCCAGGGGGTGTGACCCTGGCTCCCCTCTATGGCCGTCTTGACCTCGCGGCCCAGCAAGCGGCCATCGAGCCTGCGCCTGCGGGTCGTCGCAAGCTGGTGCTCACCACCAACGTGGCGGAGACCTCCCTCACCATCGAGGGGATCTCCGTGGTCATCGACAGCGGATTGGAGCGGCGCGCCACCTTCGATATCAAGAGCGGCGTTACCCGGCTGGAGACCCGGCCCATCGCCAAAGCCTCCGCCACCCAGCGGGCGGGGCGGGCAGGGCGGCTTGGCCCCGGCGTCTGCTACCGGCTCTGGAGCTGCGAGGTGCAGGAGCGCCTCGCCGAGCAGAGTCCCCCCGACATCCTGACGCAAGAGCTCACCGGCCTGCTGATGGACGCCGCCCAGTGGGGGGCCCGGGTGGAGGCGCTGCCCCTGCTGGACATGCCACCCCCTGCCGCCGTGGCCAGCGCCCGGCGGTTGCTGGTGGCCCTGGGCGCCATGGCCCCGGAGGGTGAGCAACAACTTACCCCGGCAGGCCGTGCCATGGCGGCCTTCGGCACCCATCCCCGCCTCGCCCGCATGTTGCTGCGGGCCCGGGAGCTGGAATCCGAGGGTCTGACAGAGATTGTCGCCGATGCGGCTTTCCTGGTGGCGCTGCTGGAAGAAGATCTGCGAGGATCGGAGCGCCTGTCCGTGCAGTTCCACCGCCGTCAGGGCGCCCTGCGCCAGGGGGCGGCCCGCTGGTTCGAGCGGCTCGGCGTGCGGGCAAGCAGCCCGCAGGGTCAATGGCTGGGGTTGCTGTGCGCCCTCGCCTGGCCCGATCGCATCGGCAAGCTGCGCAGTGGCAGCCGCTATCAGCTCAGTGGCGGGGTGAGCTGCGATCTGGTAGAAGGGCATCCCTGCCAGGGGCAGGGGGCCATCGTGGCCGTCGAAATGGGTCAGAACGAGCGCGGCAGCCGCATCTTCATCGCCGAGCCGGTGGCGCTGGATGAGTTGGTGCGCCAGCTGCCCGAGCTGGTCGGCGAGCGCCAGTGGTTCGACTGGGACGATCGGGAGGAACGGGTGCGTGCGGAGCGCCAGCAGGTGCTCGGCGAGCTGGTGCTCGGCCAGCGGCCGCTGACGGATCTCTCCGATGAACAGAAGGGGCGCTGCCTGCTGCAGGGCATCCGGCGCAAGGGGCTGCACGTGCTGCCCTGGGACGAGAGCAGCGAGGGGCTGCTGGCCCGCTTGCGCTGCGCCCGCGACTGGCTGCCCGACGAAGCCTGGCCCGCCATGGATGAGGAGAGCCTGCTGGCCGACCTCGAGCAGTGGCTGCTGCCGGCGGTGAGCGGCATGACCCGGCTGGAGCAGTTGAAGCGGCTCGACATGAGCGACATCCTGCGCCAGTCTCTGCCCTGGCCCCTGCCAAGGCGGCTGGACGAGGCGCTGCCGAGCCACTTCACCGCACCGACCGGCAGCCGGGTGCGGATCCGCTACCAGCCGGGTCAGGCGCCAGCGATCCCGGTGCGCATCCAGGAGATGTTCGGGCTGGGCGCCACCCCATGCGTGGCCGATGGCCGGGTGCCCCTGGTGGTGGAGCTGCTCTCCCCGGCCCAGCGCCCCTTGCAGATCACCGCGGATCTCGCCGCCTTCTGGGCGGGATCCTATGAGCAGGTGAAAAAAGAGATGAAGGGGCGCTACCCCCGTCACTACTGGCCGGACAACCCGCTGGAGGCGATGCCGACCCGGGTGACCAAGAAGAAGATGGGATTGCAGGAGTAGCCGACGGGGCAGTGATCGGTCGGCACGACCAGAACAAGATGGCGGTGGCACAGCCCCCTCCACAACAGGCATCGCAGGCCGCTCGCATCAGCGGGATGGCGAGGAGAACGACAAGAGGATTTATGGCAACCCAACGACGCAAGCGCACGCCCAAGAAGGCGGCGCCCAAACGCACCATCTGGCGCACCCTGTTCTGGCTGGGCTTCAAGCTCTCTCTGGTGGTGGCGGCCTTCATGGTGGTGTTTGGCATCTATCTCGACACCAAGGTGCGCGAGCGCTTCGACGGGGAGAAGTGGCAGTTGCCTGTGATGGTCTACAGCCGCCCGTTGGAGCTCTATCCCAGCCAGCGGCTCTCCCAGACCCAGATGCTGCGCGAGCTCAACATGCTGAGCTACAAGCAGGTGCGTCAGCCTCATACCCCGGGTGAGTACGCGGTGAGCGGCAACCGCATCGAGCTGGTGCGCCGGCCGTTCGAGTTCCACGACGGTGCCGACGGCGCCCGTGGCCTGCGCCTCACCTTCAACGGGGCGCGCCTCGAGGGGATCCAGTCCCTGGAGAACCAGCGCCAGCTCGGCTATGCCCAGATGGACCCGGTGCTGCTCGATCGCCTCAACACCGAGGATCGGGAAGACCGCCTGCTGGTGCGCCTCTCCGAGGTGCCGGACAGCCTGCTGGTGACGTTGCTCACCACGGAAGACAGGGACTTCTACCAGCACGGCGGTGTCTCGCCGGTGGCCATCATGCGCGCCATGGCAGCCAACCTGCTGGCGGGGCGCACCGTGCAGGGGGGCAGTACGCTCACCCAGCAGCTCGCCAAGAACTTCTTCCTGACCCGTGAGCGCAGCCTGTGGCGCAAACTGCAGGAAGCCTACATGGCGGTGCTCATCGACTACCGCTACAGCAAGGACGAGATCCTGGAGGCCTACCTCAACGAGGTCTATCTGGGGCAGAACTTCTCCCAGGGGGTCTACGGTTTCGGGCTCGCCTCTTACTTCTACTTCGGCATTCCGGTCAACGAGCTGGACATCGATCAGGTGGCCCTGCTGGTGGGCATGGTGAAGGGCCCCTCCTATTACGATCCCTGGCGATTCCCGGACCGGGCCAAGGCGCGCCGGGATCTGGTGCTGAAACTGCTGGCGGATCACGGCAGCCTGACCCAAGCCGAGTATGACCTGGCCAGCAAGCAGCCCCTTGGCATCATCGCCCGCGGCCAGATGAGCTATGGCCGTACCCCGGCCTTCATGGGGCTGCTCAAGCGGGAGATCCAGAACCGCTTCGGCCCGGATCTGCTCAAGCAGTCCGGCCTCAAGATCTTCACCAGTCTGGATCCCATCGCCCAGCACGCCGCCGAGCAGGCGGTGGAGTCGGGTCTGGCCACCATCGAGAAGCAGCGTGGCAAGAAGAAGCTGGAGGCGGCCATGGTGGTCTCCGACTGGCACAAGGGCGAGGTGGTCGCCATGGTGGGGGGACGAGATCCCCGCTACGCCGGCTTCAACCGGGCACTGGATGCCCGCCGTCAGATTGGCTCCCTGGTCAAACCGGCGGTCTACCTGACCGGCCTCTCCAACGGCCTGACCCTGGGCACGCCGCTTAAAGATCAGCCGATTCGGATTCGCGGCCAGGATGGCCAGATCTGGACGCCGCAGAACTACGACCGCAAGTTCCGCCAGAGCGTGCCCCTGATGGAGGCGCTTGCCAGCTCCCTCAACGTGCCGACCGTCAACCTCGGGATGCAGATAGGCCTGGACAAGGTGGTGGACACCCTGCACAAGCTGGGGGTGCAGCAGGAGATCCAGCCCTATCCGTCCCTGGTGCTGGGGGCGGTGGCCCTCTCGCCCATGGAGGTGAACCAGATGTACCTGCCCATTGCCAACCAGGGGTTGACCCAGCCCCTGTCGGCCATCCGGGCCGTGGTGAATGGCGAGGGGCGCCAGCTCTACCAGCATGACGAAGCGGCCAAGCGAGTGACGGATCCCCAGGCAAGCTGGCTGACCCTGTTCGCCATGACCAAGACGGTGAGCCAGGGGACGGCCCGTGCGCTCGGTGCCAAGTTCCCCGGGGCCACCATGGCCGCCAAGACCGGTACCACCAACGAGCTGCGTGACTCCTGGTTTGCCGGGATGGACAACAACGAGCTGGTGAGTGTCTGGGTCGGCCGTGACGACAACACCCCGGCCGGGCTGACCGGTGCCAGTGGCGCCCTGCAGCTGTTCAGCGGCTACATGAGCCAGCGCGGGGTCAACAGCCTGGGGCTGAAGATGCCCGAAGGAGTGAGCTGGGCCAACTTCTCCCGCTCGAGCGGTGCCCGGGTGGCCAGCGATTGTCCCGGCAGTCTCCAGGTGCCGGCCAAGCTGGCCGGTCTGGCCGAGCCCATGAGCTGTGCCAGCCCGGTCTCGGACCCGGCGAATGCCCTGGACAACTGGTTCAACGGTTTCTTCAACTGACGAAGACGGGCAGCGCAGGCTGCCCGTTTTGCAAGGATTGCCATGACCCATCCTCTGTTTGAGGCCATCCATCACGTGGCCATCATCGCCAGCGACTATCCGCGCTCGCGCCACTTCTATCACCAGGTGCTGGGGTTGCCCATCATTGCCGAGACCCTGCGGGCCGAGCGTCAGTCGTGGAAGCTGGATCTGGCGCTGCCGGACGGCAGCCAGCTGGAGCTGTTCAGCTTCCCGGCGCCGCCACCGCGCCCCTCCCGGCCGGAGGCGTGCGGGTTGCGCCACCTGGCGTTTCGGGTAGCGGATCTCGACCGGGTCATCGCCCACCTGGAGCAGCACGGGGTGGAAGTGGAGCCGGTGCGGGTGGACGAGCTGACTGGCAAGCGCTTTACCTTCTTCGCCGACCCCGACGGCCTGCCGCTGGAGCTGTACGAGGCAGCGCGTTAGGCTGCCTGTTGCAATCTGGGTGATCGGTTTGACCATGAAAAGGCCGCCCTGGGAACAGAGCGGCTTTTTTCATGGGGTTGGAGAGGGGATCATGCTGTGGTCAGCAGGGCGACCGCCACCGCCATCACCATCATGCCGAGCCAGCCGACGGGTCTGAGGCGCTCGCCGAACAGCAGCAGGCCCCCGAGGGCGGTGCCCAGGATGCCGATGGCGCCCCAGGTGGCATAGGCCACGGCCAGATCGATCTTGCCGGTACTGACCGCCTCGCTGAGCAGCGTGAAGGCACAGAGCACCAGCAGAATGCCGAGGACGCCCCACCCCTTGTCGCGAAAACCGATGGAGCGGTTGATCGCCATGTTGGCGCCGATATCCAGCAGGGCGGCGCCCAGTACGATGATCAACGGGTGCATGGGGCTTCCCTCCTCTGGCGGGTGGGGGCTGGTACATCATGGGTCTCGCCCAGGGTCACCATGACAATCCCCACTATGGCCAGCGCCAGTCCGATCCACTCCTGGATGCTCAGCTCGTAGCCGAGGAACAGGACGGAGACGGCGGTGATGAGGGCGATCCCCAGCCCTTCCCACAGCGCAAACGCGATACCAATGGAGATTGTCCTGGCGGCCTTGGCGAGCAGCAGGTAGGAGAGGGTGATGAGGAGCCACATCGGCAGATAGTGGATCCAGCCGCTCTCGCTCTTTGGGATCAGGGCCATGGAGGAGGTGCCGGCGACCTCGGTCAGGATGGCGCCCGTCAGGAAGAGGCGGGCCAAAAGCAGGGGACGGGATGACATGCAGTTTCCTTCTGTTGCTGCGACGAAGAGAGGATAACGGCACCCGAAACGGGCAAGGTTATCGCTGAGCGTCGAGAAAGCTGTCGCTGCTTGTTTGCCTTGGGGGCGGGGCAGGGGATAAGGTGGTGATGGAATAATCTGCCGCCAGTTTGAAGTCATGAAGCTAAATCAGATACAACTCTTTGTAGAAACAGCAGACAGTGGTTCGATAGCCAATGCCGCCAGACGACTTGGCAAGAGTCGCAGCGCCGTGAGCTCGGCGATTGCAACCCTGGAAGTGGAGCTTGGCGTCGAACTTTTCGAACGAGGGGCGAATCAGAGCCGGCTGACCGAAATCGGCGAGCAAGTACTGGACGACTGTCGGCGGCTGTTGCAGGCCGCGAACAGCCTGAAGCTCAAGTGCGAGCACCATGCCTCCGGTGCCGAGGTGGCGCTGCGGGTAGCCCGGGACGACGCCATTCCCGAGGTGGTATGGCGCGAGATGCTGGGGGCCTTGCGTCGCCAGTTTCCGGGCACCAGCATCTCCCTGGTGCTTGCCTCACCGCCGGAGCTGCCGGCCTTGGTGGAAGAGGGGTTCGTGGATGCCGCCTTCGGCCTCATCACCGAGGAACAGGAGCGCAGCGGTCTTTGCATCGACGTGCTCAACCCGATCCGCACCCTGATGGTGGTGGCGCCAAGCCACCCGCTGGCTGGGCTGAAGCGGGTGTTGCAGCAGGATCTGACCGATCACACCCAGGTCACTCTCTCCTATGTGGACGCGTTTTCGGTCAAGAGCCTGCTGCCCATCGGGGGGCAGCATATCGGGTTGTCGAGTTTCGAACTGATGCGGGATGCGGTGCTGGATGGTCTGGGCTGGGCGGTGCTGCCTTCACCCCTTATCCAGAGCCAGCTGCGCCAGGGGGAGCTGCTGACCCTGAAGCACAAGTTCAGTCTGCAGTGGCGCGATTACGGAGTCTATCTGTCGGAGAACGCCCATCACGGCAAGGTGCTGGCCTGGCTGAAGAAGGCCATAGAAGCCTATCTCGAACCCTTCGAGTAGCCGCCAACCGGGGCGGGCACCCCGGTTGGCAGTGAGAGGGGATCAGCGCAGGCCGTGACGGGGGACGCGCTGGCGGGAGCGAAATGGCAGCAGCAGGAGGCCGAGCAGCAGATCCCCCGCCAGGGAGGCCAGCAGACCCGCCGCCACGCCGCAGAAAATGGCGGCCTGTTTGAGGGGGACCACATAGCCGTAGTTGTGCAGGGTATCCTGCCAGAGGGCGGGATCGGCGCGCAGCAACAGGTGGGAGAGCTGCTGGTACCAGGGGCTCTCCCGCACGGCGATCTCCCCCTGAAGGTGCTGCTGCTGGTTCACCAGTTGCTGGAGGCTGGTGGCATCCTGGGTGAAGACGGGATCCTGGCTGGCACCGTAATGGGCGACCAGCGCCTGCAGATCGCCATTGAAGTGCTGGTCCGCCGTGCGCTGGAAGGGGGCCAGCGCCAGACCTGCCTGCTGCAGCCGGGCATCCAGCCGCTGGAAGTAGAGATCGACCAGCCCGGGGATCTGTACACCTGCCAGCAAACCGAGGGCAAACAACATCATGCGAAGGTAGCTGCGCATCATCATCATCCTGAACGAAGGGAGCGCCCATACTAGCCGCAACCGGTGGGAGAGCCAAGGAGGGGGCGCGCTTGCCCACCCGGTCGGCGGCGCCAAAAGAAGAGCCGATGGAATACCTTTGTTACACGAATTCTTACACTTTTGTGATGCAAGTCATCTTGCGGCTGGCCTAGAATGAGCGTTTTTCGAAGGACACGTCGGCATGAGCAAGTTCATTCCTTTCTATCTGGCCGGGGGCCTCATCGCCTTCAGTTGGGGCGCCCTGCCTGAGCACGGCCCCTGGGATGGGTGGGATCTCGCCCTCTTCCAGCTGGTCAATGGCTGGATTGGCCACTCCCCCCGTTGGGCCGATGTGGTGGCCATCACCAACAACCGCCTGTTCGATCTGGCCGCGCTGGCCTGCATGGGCGGGATCCTTGCCGGTTGCTTCTTCCGTGCCGACGGGCAGGAGCGCCGTCGTCTGGTGGCCATGGGGGTCGTGATGCTGCTGGGGGCTCTGGTGATCAATCAGCTCGGGCATCTGTTGCCGGTCAGCCGTCCCAGCCCCACCTTGATGGTGGACGGGGCTCTGCGCCTGACCGAGATCAGTGCGATTCCCACCAAGGACTCCGCCGGTGACAGCTTCCCCGGTGATCACGCCCTCTTCCTGATGATCTTCGCCGGTTTTGCCCTGCGCTATCTGCCGCGCTGGGCCGGGGTAGTTGCGGTGGTGATGGTGCCCCTGTTTTCGGCGCCCCGCATCCTGGCTGGTGCGCACTGGATGACGGACGTCTATGTGGGCGCTCTTTGCCTCTCCCTGATCTGCCTGCCGCTGCTGTTGCTCACTCCCGTGTCGGATCGCCTGATCGACCGCCTGGCTCCCCGGCTGCCACGCTGGATTGCCTGACGGAGAATGAAAAAAGAAGGCGGGTCACCCCGCCTTCTTTCGTTTACGCCTCACCGGTGCTGTGGTCGTCGCGAAATGACCAGGACTACGCCCGATTAGCCCGGGCTGTCGCCCTCCCAACCAGTATGGATAGCCCCATTCGGGTTCTGCCAGCCAAAATAGTCGGGGCCAAACGTTTGCACCCGTCGTCTCATGATCCTGGCCAGGATTTTTTCCCTCCGCTGCCTTAGAATCGCCGCCCGTTGTTGGAGGTCTCCCCATGCTTGTCACTTTTCTGCGTCTCTTGTTTATCGGTTGTGCCCTGGTCTTTCTCTTTATGCTGGTCCGTGCCTGGTGGCACAAACGGCGTCATGGCCAGCTCGAAGCCACCCCTTTCTGGCCGGTGGCGGCCATCGGTTTTGTGGCCAATTTTCTCGATACCCTGGGGGTGGGGAGCTTTGCGGTGAAGACCGCCTGCTACAAGCAGTTCAGGCTGATCGATGATCGGGTGCTGCCCGGTACCCTCAACGGCCAGTGCGTGCTGCCGACCGTGACCCAGGCTCTCATCTTCATCGGCGTGGTCAACGTGGATCCCATGACCCTCATCAGCATGATGGCGGCGGCAGCAGCCGGTGCGGCCTGGGGCGCCCGTTACGTGGCTTCCTTTGATCGCCAGACCATCCGGCTGGTGATGGCGGTCTCCCTGCTGGTGGTCGCCGGTCTCATCTTTGCCGGTCTGCTTGGGCTCTTCCCCCTCGGTGGCGAGGCCATGGGGCTGAGCGGTTACAAGCTGGGGATCGCCCTTGCCGGCAACTTCCTGTTCGGAGCCCTGATGAACGTCGGTATCGGCCTGTTCGCCCCCTGCATGACCCTGGTCTATCTGCTCGGCATGAACCCGCTGGTGGCCTTCCCCATCATGATGGGATCCACCGCCGTGCTCAGCGTCTTCTCGGCGGGGACCTTCATTCGCATGGGGGCTTTCGATGCGCGGGCCGTGCTGGCGGTGGCCATCTTCGGCCCCATCGGCGTGGTGCTGGCGGCCATGCTGGTCAAATCCATGGAGATGGAGATGCTCAAATGGCTGGTGGCCTTCATCGTCATCTATACCTCCTGGACCATGTACGCCTCCTGGCGGGCGGCTCGTCGCCCCACCGCGCAGCTGGCTGCGGATATCGCTGGTTAGCCTGCACCAGTGCGGCTTCCGCCCTGGCACCGAGAAACACATAGAGCCCCAGCGCCAGCAGCAACCCCACGGCGCAGCCCATCACCCCCACCGCAGGCCAGAGCAGTTCGCTCTGGCCGAGGGATCCCTTGAACAGCAGCAGCAACCCCTCGATGGAGACCGCGATCAGGATGGCGGCGATAAAGCGGGTAATGGTGCGCCGGATGGCGCTGTGGCGGAAGATGTCCTTATGCAGTAGCACCTCCTCTTCGAGGATGGTCTTGCCGAGATCGAACACCGCCAGGGCGAGCGTGAGGAAGATGATGGCGCTGAAGGCCCCCAGCCGGTTCTGCTGGGTGCCGCACAGGAGCAGATAGAGCTGTTCCAGCCCGTGCCAGATGAGGGTGCCGACGATGAGAAACAGGGCCAGACTCAGGACGACGTAGACGGCCCTGAACCAGGGAATGGCGCGCCGCCGCTCCCTGTCCCCCATCAGCCAGGCGATCAGCTGGTGCAGGTTGATCTCCAGCTCCCGGCCATGGCCCTGCACCAGCAGGCGCAGCTGCCCCTGGGCCGCCGGAACGGGCGCCAGTATGGCTGGCCTGATCTGGGGGGCCAGGCTCTTTACCTCCTCGACGAAGGCATAGGTCTTGAGAGACGCCTCGGGGAGGGTGAGCAGCCCCAACAGCAGGGGGGCCAGCT
Source organism: Aeromonas sp. PrichA-15 (assembly GCF_017939245.1). Lineage (NCBI taxonomy): Bacteria > Pseudomonadati > Pseudomonadota > Gammaproteobacteria > Aeromonadales > Aeromonadaceae > Aeromonas > Aeromonas sp. PrichA-15. Next base: position 17,905 of record NZ_JAGKRH010000069.1, read on the forward strand.
CGGTTTCGTACTCCTGATAGCGCCGCAGCACATCGATGGGGCTCATCTCTGCCATATACACCTCGGTCCAATGGGCTCCTGAAGCAGGGACCTGCAAATTGTGGGCCTGATTTATGACAGCCCGTGTACGGCGCGGCGCACCAGCAGGTGGCAAGGTTCCGGTGAGGGACTTAAAGATGCACCACTACGGTGCCTTGTCGGTGCGAGCAAACAAAAAAGGGCCCCATCGGGGCCCTCTGCACATCTTGCGGCTTGTCAGCCAGCCAGCTTGGCGAAGCTGCGCTCGGCGGCCGCCAGGGTGTGTTCAATCTCCTTGTCCCCGTGGGCAAGCGACAGGAAGCCCGCCTCGTAGGCGCTCGGTGCCAGATAGACACCCTCTTCCAGCATCAGATGGTAGAAGCGCTTGAAGCGTTCCATGTCGCAGCGGGTCACCTGCTCGTAGCGGGTGATCTCGGGCTCGTCGGTGAAGAAGAAGCCGAACATGCCGCCCACGTAGTTGATGGCAAGCGGGATGCCGTGCCTGGCGGCGGCGGCTTTGAGCCCTTCGGCGACACGGGCGGTCTTGGCGCTCAGCTGCTCATAGAGGCCCGGCTCCAGCAGCAGATCCAGCATGGTGAGGCCGGCGGCCATGGCCACCGGGTTGCCGGAGAGGGTACCAGCCTGATAGACGGGGCCGGTCGGGGCGATGTGCTGCATCACCTTCTTCTTGCCGCCGAAGGCGCCCACCGGCATGCCGGCACCGATGATCTTGCCGAGGGTGGTGAGATCCGGGTCGATGTTGTAGTGGCCCTGGGCACCACGCAGGGAGACGCGAAAACCCGTCATAACCTCGTCCAGGATCAGCAGGGCGCCGAACTCGTCACAAATGGCGCGCAGCCCTTCCAGGAAGCCGGGCACCGGCGGGATGCAGTTCATGTTGCCGGCTACCGGCTCGACGATGATACAGGCGATCTCGCTGCCGTACTGGGTGAAGGCTTCGCGCACCGAGTCCAGATCGTTAAAGACACAGGTGAGGGTGTGCTTGGCAAAGTCGGCCGGTACACCCGGGCTGTTGGGCTGGCCCAGGGTCAGGGCGCCGGAGCCTGCCTTCACCAGCAGGGAGTCGGCGTGGCCGTGGTAGCAACCCTCGAACTTGACGATCTTGTCGCGGCCGGTGTAGCCGCGGGCCAGCCGGATGGCGCTCATGGTCGCCTCGGTGCCGGAGTTGACCATCCGCACCTGCTCCATGGAGGGGACGATCTGGCGCACTTTTTCGGCCATCAGCACTTCGATCTCGGTCGGCGCACCGTAGCTCAGTCCCTTCTCCACCGCCTTGATGACGGCGGCCTTGATGGCCGGGTGGTTGTGGCCCAGCAGCATGGGGCCCCAGGAACCGATGTAATCCACATAGGCCTGGCCGTCCACGTCATAGAGGTAGGCACCATCGGCGTGATCGATGAAGCGGGGTGTGCCGCCGACCCCGTTGAAGGCGCGGACTGGTGAGTTGACGCCACCGGGAATGGTCTGGCGGGCCTGTTCAAACAGCTGATCTGATTTTGACATGGATCATCCTTAATGGGATTTTGGTCGTTACCCGGGCACAGGCTGCCGATTGCGGCTCGGCAGGGGATGGCGGGAGGAGTATGCTTTGCGCTCTCGCCCCGGACTCTCGCCCGTGAAACATGAAACGGGCCGACTATAGCAGAAAGGCCCAGAGCTGGGCAGCCGAGGCCGAGGTGTGTCTGGTCCTCGTTAGATGAGCGTGATTATCCATGGAGCAACAAGCCATTCCTTCCGCCGACGCGGCCTCGCTGCGTCGTCCTCAAGTCTTGCAGCGCCTGATACGGCGGGACAAGATGCCGCTGCTGGTGCTCCTGTTGGCGGCCCTGGTCGGCCTGCTGGCAGGCCTGGTGTGCGGATTGTTCGAGTCTTGCGTTCACTGGCTGGCCCAGCAGCGTGTCGACTTGCTGGCCGATCGCCCCTGGTGGCAGCTTGGCCTGCTCGGCTTTGGTTTCAGCGCCCTGCTGGGGTTGGTTGGCTATTTCCTCACTCATGCCTTTGCCCCCGAGGCAGGGGGGTCCGGTATCCCGGAAATTGAAGGGGCCATGGACGACCTGCGCCCGGTACGCTGGTGGCGGGTGTTGCCGGTGAAGTTTTTTGGCGGGGTCTGTACCCTGAGTTCCGGCATGGTGCTGGGGCGGGAGGGGCCCTCGGTGCAGATAGGGGGCAACCTCGGCAAGATGGTGGCGGATATCTTCCGGTTGCCCAAGGAGCATGGCCACGCCCTGCTGGCTGCCGGTGCGGCGGGTGGTCTCGCTGCGGCCTTCAATGCCCCGCTGGCAGGGATACTGTTTGTCATGGAAGAGATGCGACCGCAATTTCGCTACTCCTTCCTCGCCATCAAGGCGGTCGGGATTTCGGCCGTCATGGCGACCCTGATGCTGCAGAACATGGAAGGGCAATCCCCCGTCATCATGCTGCCTCACTACGACGCTCCGGCCTTGAAGGCGCTCTGGTTGTTTCTCTTCATGGGGGGCTGCTTTGGTGTGCTGGGGTTCGTCTTCAACAAGCTGGTGCTCGCCTGTCAGGATGGTTACCTGGCATTGCATCAGAACAAGCGCCACCGCTTCGTCATCATCGGCATGGTGGTGGCTGGAACCTTTGGCATGCTGTCGCTGTTCGCCCCTTCGGTCACTGGAGGGGGAATCGAGCTCATCCCGCATCTGACGGGGGGAGACTATGCGATGGCGACGCTCTTCATCATCTTCTCGGTGCGACTGGTGGGTACCCTCATCTGCTTTTGCTCGGGGGCCCCTGGTGGTGTCTTTGCGCCGACCCTGGCGCTGGGCACCCTGTTCGGGGTGATCTTTGGTCACCTGTTCCACTCTGCATTTCCCGATCTCGGCATCGAACCTGGCGCCTTTGCCATCGCCGGCATGGGGGCGCTTTTCGCCGCCACCGTACGTGCCCCCATTACCGGCATCGTGCTGGTGACAGAGATGACAGACAACTATCAGCTAATCCTGCCCATGATGATCACCACCATAGGGGCAACCCTGGTGGCGCAATGGTTGGGGGGGCGCCCTATCTATTCCCAGATCCTGGAGCGAACTTTACGGCTTGCTGCGCGTCAAAACCGGGGTGAAAGCAGCATCGCGACCGGTTAACTCTTTGTTTATCCGTATCAATCCGGCATGGTCGCGTATAGTGAAAAGAAACCAGCTGTGTTGATGTCGGCATATAGAAGAGGCCTTATGTCCCAAATCGTGAAGTTATTGGTGGTGCTGGCCGTGGGGGCATGTATCGGCTATGTCGTCGGGAACAGACAGGAGCTGGCTCAGAGCAGCCTGATGACGGTGCAGCAAGAGACGTTGGAGCGTCAGAGCAAGGCCATTGCACAACTGAAGACGGATCTCGGCGTCAGGGAGACCTTGCTGGCGACCCAGAAGGCCGCCTTCGAGCAACTTCAGCAGACGCTCAAGGATCAGGAAGCCCAGGTACAGGAGCAGAAACGTCAGCTCGCCTTCTTCGAGCGCATCATGCGTCCCACCGGCGAACAGGTGGGGGTATCCATCGACAATCTGACATTGCAGGAGACGAGTGTGCCGGGTCGCTACCACTATCGTCTGGCGCTCACACAACCCGCCAAGAAGCGGGAGCTGTTTCGGGGGCAGGTGCAGATCCGGCTCGAAGGCAGTCTGGCTGACAAGCCCAGGATCCTCAGTGGCCGGGATCTTGGCATGAAGGTGGGGGAGGGACGCTACGCGTTGCGATATTTCCAGCTCTTGGAGGGCAATTGGCAGCTTCCCTCAGGCTTCATCCCGGACAGGGTGAGAATCCTCATCCCGAAGGAGGGTCGGCAACCGGCCCAGGAGCTGGTTGCTGAGTGGAACGAGGTGCTCAAGCCTCTGGTCGCTCAACCAACCCCCTTGCCGGCAGCACAGTAAGAGAGTGGTGAATACTTGAACTAAATGGTCGGGTATTGGATAATTTCGCGGTTTCCATGTTTGTGGATGTAACGGTTGTGAGGTCAGCAATGAGTGCAGTAGCAGAAGCCCCCTTGCCCATCCAGATGACGGATGCGGCAGCCAACAAGGTAAAGACCTTGATCACCGAAGAAGAGAATCCCGAACTCAAGTTGCGGGTCTACATCACTGGGGGGGGCTGCTCCGGTTTCCAGTACGGTTTCACGTTTGACGAGAAAATCAATGATGGCGATACCGTGGTCGAGAAGAGCGGCGTCACCATGGTGATCGATCCCATGAGCCTGCAATACCTGGTCGGCGGCAGCGTGGATTACACCGAAGGCCTGGAAGGTTCCCGTTTCACCGTGACCAACCCCAACGCCACGACGACCTGCGGTTGCGGTTCCAGTTTCTCCATCTGATCTACAAGCAGCGTGATATGAAGGGCCCCGAGGGGCCCTTTTCATTTTTGTATGCCTGGCGTGGCTGGCATGTAGATCTTGATGTGGCGAAAACGGGTACCGATTGGTAGCGATAGAGAAGGTGTGCAGGCTCATTTAGATGAATCGTTGACGGCTTTTTAGTCTGATTGGTTGTTGATTAAACACCTGAACGTCTTTTTCAAATAAACACGTAGTTTTCGCTTGTCAGCGAGAATCATATCCCTATAATGCGCCTCCATCAGCACGGCGCAGTGCGCGTCTGGTCCACCTTGCAAAACAAGCTGGTGAGGGTTATAGTTTCAGGCCCTGCTCTTTAACAATTTGAATCAAGCAATCTGTGTGGGCACTCACAGCATCGAGCATCAAAAAACAATTTTTGATTTTCAATGTCTGATGAAGTGACCAAAGCAACTTTTAGTTGCAGCAGTTAATTCAGCAATTCATTGAGCCGCTTTTCGAAGCAACCAAACTTAAATTGAAGAGTTTGATCATGGCTCAGATTGAACGCTGGCGGCAGGCCTAACACATG
>NZ_JAGKRH010000392.1:0-293 GCF_017939245.1 Aeromonas sp. PrichA-15
CCGAGCGTATGGCAACTGCCCCGCAGCGAGTTTTTCACATTTCCTATCATCGTGTTTACCCAGTTGAATGCCGGATGATCCAGCCAGTCCAGGTTGCCCCCGGTGACAACACCCAGGTGCTCACAATTGGCCTCCTTGACCGCTTTGAAACAGGCCAATCCATCGGATATCACCGCGCTACCACTGGCAATATGCCGTTTTGCCCAATCAGCAACGGACTTGGTTTTGAAACCATCGACCACCGTCATCCGCATCTTGATTGGATGTCCTTCCTTGTTCAGGGCCACTGCTGC
>NZ_JAGKRH010000393.1:0-388 GCF_017939245.1 Aeromonas sp. PrichA-15
AACGCCACAGCATTTCATCATCCTTGAGCAGTAGCCGACAGCGACCTCGGTAGCGCTTGCTGCACAGCAAACTGCCTCGCCCCAGCTCTTTTCGCCAGCTTTGCCGACATCGCTCAAGCCTTCGCTGATATTGTTTCTGGCTCAACTCGCCTTGTTCATAGCCATGTCGAACCCTGAATACGCTATTTGCGAGAAGCACCAGTCGGGCCCCAATGGGCTGATTGACCTTTTCGCCGCTGTCAGCAATCGCTGCCACATTGCGCAGTACATGGGCCCAGCACAGCTGACGCTGGCTGCTGTCGATGAAACGGTATCCTGCGTACTGGTCTGTCACCAACACGCCATCCAATTCTGAGCCCAGCAGCCGTTTGGCCGCATCCTGACCCCG
>NZ_JAGKRH010000070.1:0-36106 GCF_017939245.1 Aeromonas sp. PrichA-15
GTGGGCATTCCCGCGGAATGCATGGTGTTTTTGCTCATGGGGGGAGCGTATCTAAGGAGCAGGATCAAGCAAGCAGGAAAGTGGGATCAAGAGACGATCGTCTCATTTTTCCTGTGTCAATACTGTTCCGGTGAATACTTACGGATGGCGGGTGTCATGGCTATTTACAATCTCCATGATTGGATTGATGAGCAACGTGAGGCATATGAGTTATGGGATACAAAATTAATGGAAGCAGTAAAATCCTTACAGGATATTTAAATATAACTGACCCATAAGATGGTGTGATTCATCATCTAAGATGAGTCCTTTTTCCTTGATATCCAGCTATTTACCGCTGCGGCAGAATAAAAGCCGTTATTGATAGGCGGTGGAAATTTGTCTTCTTTAATCCATCTGATGACTCCCTTTCTACATAATGTATTTCTAACAAAGATAACATTTTTTCCTGATGTTTTTGTATTTCACATTCTGTCCATTGATTGTTTGACTCCTGATACGTCACAAAAATATCTTTTAGCTTTAAAGAATCATAACGAGGTTTGCTGTCAAAATCTGCTCTTTTCTTTAACACAGTCTGGTTACTGTATGAAGAGTTTTCACTGGGACTTAATAGAACTAAGTTACCAAAAGCATGCAGTGCATCGTGATCAATAGCTTTCTTATGCTCTTCATTCTGTGGGTGCACATGCTCCACCGAGTTTTTTGAGGTAATGCGATAAGTTTTAAGCTTCTCGTCTGTTTTATCTCCCTGCTTCCATAGCAAGTATTCCAGTTTCTGAAACCAGTAATGTTCAAAACGAGTACCTAATGGTTCGGTAAAGTAAGTTTGTTGTTCATTCCATTTAGCAACGTCAGGTCGTAATCCTTTTGCAATCTTAAAGCTAGCTTCTTTTTGAGTTTCAATGGATAACGATAGGTCGTTATCTAATTGCTCCAGTATTGCCAACACCTGATATTCATTCATATCAGACTGTTTTATGAGACAACCGAGAAGTGCTGTCAGCCAATAATGAGCAGAGCGGTCACCGGTAAAGTTACGTACAGATTGCAATTGCACCAGATTGCTTAGATCCTTAGCGGTACGATTAATGTAATATTTTCCGCTTGATATCGAGCGGTTGATATTGGTTAGGCGTAAATGGGGATCTTCTCTGTCATCATGCTCAACCCATTTCACCACCCAAGTATCAAACTGATAACGCACTTGCCACAGTAGTTCGATAAAAGCTTTAATGTCGGTTTCATCCTGTTTTACCAGAACTTCAAAGCATGCCAAAAGGTTACTTGCCTTAATTCGTGGCTCTAGATCATTCCAACCATTTCTGGCACAGAATATTCTCAGGGTATGAATTAACAGTAATTCAAAACTGATAATGGAGCGACAATACACAGTTTCGGCATCAATATTGTCAGTACCATCAGATTGCACTAGATCTTTTGCGTTATCTGTTACATCACCGGCATTAACCTCTGCCAGCAACCTACTTACTGATTTGCCTGTGCCGAACTCTGCTTTCGGTGCATTTTCCGACTCAATAAAAACTGCATTTAACACCGACAAATCTTTGTACTCAAGAGCATTCCAGTCTGCGTTATCGAATATCTGCCGTAAGTTGCGCTCGAAGTAATTGTCTAGATGCTCACAGGCTTGCCAAATCTTGCTGTAGAATGCCTTTTCGGTATTTATTTTCTTTAAAAGCCGTGCTTTTAGCAGATCAACAGGTTCTAACTGAATGCCTGCAGTATTCATGCTAGAAAAAAGTCGATTCAGATCCATACTAACCGGTACGATGTTGTTTACCCATACCACTTTAGTGAAAAGGTAATTGGCAAAAGCTGTGAGATCGAAGTTGTTAACACTCTTTAGTTTTTCAACGTATTGATGCAACACTCTCAAATTGGCTGCCAGTTGGCGCAAGTACTCATCTTGTTTAATTTCCTCATCGCTTGGTCGTGGCAAATCATCCAATTCAGCAAAGCTACCAAGCAAGTTGCTTACTGATTCACGAATTTCAAAACAGAGACGTGACTGTTTGCCAAGCACCGATACTTCCCCTAAAGCAGTGGGTATTTTTGAGGCTTTAAAAGCAATAGAAATAAGCATCAAGGTGGTAGTACGCTGCTGGCCATCAATCAACTCGTACAAATTATGCGTTGCAGTCTCTCGACGGGCAGAAAGCGCACTGCCGATAAAGTATTGGACTTCTTTTGATTCAAACGCCGTTTTTATATCTTCGAACAGCCTCACAACATCCTCATCAGTCCAGACATAAGGCCGTTGGTAGCTAGGAATGAGGAAACCCAACTTACGCTCATGTACTTGTTGTAACGTGAGCAGTTCTGTTTCGACTTTATTGGAAATAAACGATGACATGATTACATGCCTCCTACCACTTTGTGCGTTAAAGCTTGAGCGAAGCCCTGCTTATAATCCTCTGGTCCCAAAGGTAATTCAAAGAACTGACAAACTTTGTTCATATAACGTTTTTTCACACTGTTACTGTCGAGGTTGCTGCCATCCACGGTGAGGACAAAGGTATCTAGGTATTGGAAACATTGACCGGGCGTATAGCTAAGCGCAATCCAATCCAAAACAGGCGTCTCTCTGACAAAGGCATAAATAGAGTTTTCACGAACGGTCTTTTGATTGCTAACTCGACGTGAATACACCACGCGAAATAGCTTTTGGGCAGCTTCTTCTAGCTGGTTTTCTCCAAATTGACTGATGTATTGAAGCAAGCAAGTCTTGTAGAGCCCTTCGAGATAATCGCAGCCTTCCAGACCTTTCAACCAAGCTATAAAAACTTTATAACCAGGTAAATGGGGCAAATCCGGCTTTTCCCAGTAATGTTGATACAGGCTTTGACAGTAGCTTAAATACCGAATGCTGTTCACACCTGCATTCAACGGCTGACGAAGATCGTAACCTTGTTGGGCAAGATGATGGCTTATCTCGCCAGCCAATCCAATCTGGCGATACACTCGCCCAAAAGCAATATCTTCCCCCTTTCCAGTTTGTTCGCCTAGTTCGAAGACAATGGCGTCACGAAGCTGTTTTTTCTTTTGGTGCGAAGGCAGTTCACGCATATTTATGTGCTGCCAATAACGGGCTTTTAATAACGCGCTGACGGTATCATCCAGCTTGCCTAATGATTCCCACTGTGTTGCAAACATCTTTTGGTGTAGGGAATGGACAGCTCGTAGGTGGTGAGCCTTAATAATATCTGTACCACCTAGACGCACACCGCCGGTATTTTGCGTTTCAAAAAATCGATAGGCATCATCTTCAGTCTGTGTGATCACCAAGGTAAATTGCAGTTTATTAAAATCCAACAGTTCTTGCCAATACTCTGGTTGTTCACTAAAACTGCTTTGCAGCCATTTTAAGTTTTGCTTAATCTGCTGCTGGCTAATGGGATGTTCATATTCCAGTGAGTTGACCAATGGCAAGTTCTGGCCTTGTTGCAGCAGGCTGGCAATCAGCACCAGAGTTGTTACCCTTTGCTGACCATCAATAATGTTCAATTTCCCGTTTTCCTGATGCAAGATCAAACTGCCAAGATAGTAGGGTAAGTCTGAAAGCTGCCTGTTTTGCGCTCTAATATCTGTTAAAAGTTGTTCAATTTGTTGCGCTTTCCAGCAATAAGGGCGTTGATATTCAGGGATAGATAATTGACCAACAATTCCTTTCCCATCAACACTGGCTATCAGTTTACCCTCGAAAATTTCAGCAGCTGTACGCGTTAATACCCTAACTGTCATCCTTTCTCCTTTATCATTTACCTTAAACTTTGCGCTGCTTGCTGTAGTGGCGTATTTAAGCGCCTGCTACATTACATCTCGGCCACTGTCGTCCAGCTTGTTTCCAATAATGCCATCTTTATCGAGCGCGACTAAATCTAAGTGTTCACGGAGTGCCTCTGGCGCAGAAAGAAAAAGCGCAAAGCAATCGAACTCCTTGCGAATAATCAACAGCTCTTCACCGAGTTATGAAGGTTCATGTGCCCGGCGCACCCTACATGGAAGCGTGATTAGATCACAGATGATCTGCCCGTTCAAATTTCATTAACAAAGTGCGATCCCGCCTTGCCATAAACCCCATTCACCTTCATGCCTACGCACTACCGCAGCACTTGCAAATCCGTACTCTTTAGCTTGAAGGTACAGCCTTGTTCGATGCGCTCCTCCCGATTTGCCAGCACCAGAGGGTAGAGCAGGGGATGTTGTTGGTGTTCGCCGTTATAGCTCACTAGCATCCGCTCCAATGCGTAATGCACCAAGGGGATCCGTTGGCTGATCAATAGCCGGTTCCCGGTCATGGCATAGTCGCTGGCAATAATGGTCTGCTGGCTGGTGCTTTCTATCTGCCAGATCTTAGTGATTGAAGAGGCAGGGCAGTCGTTGCCCCGCCATCTTGCGGCTGGTTAACCAGCCAGCTCAACCACCGGATAACAGGCATCTCCCCACAGGGTATCGGGATGAACCATCATCAACTCGATGATCACCGGGACCAGTTTGCCGAGCAGGTTGGCACAATCCTTCAGTTGTTTGCGATTGACCGAGCTGTTCCAGGTCGCACCGCCATGGATCAACTGGTTGCGCAAGGTATAGAGGCGGTTAAACACCACGCCCAGCAACTGCGGGGTATTGCCGCTGGCGAGTGCCTGGTTTGCCATCTTCTTGCCTTGTGCCAGCCGCTCTTTCCACTGGGCTTCGCTTATCTTGCCGCTGTGATAATCCCAGAAGCCTTGTAGTACAAACGGGGTATCCAGCAGTATGCGGATACTGCCCGAGAACTCCTGCCAGACCAGATGTTCGATCTTTTTGTGCTCATCCAGGTCGCACAGTTTCTCCAGAAAGCCTTTGAAGGTCTCCTGTTCCGAGAGGCGACGATCGTCATCGATTTCAGTGGCATAAGCTGCATTGAACGCAATCCAGAGAAAGATAAAGCGCCCATCTTCATCTTCGGCCATTTCAGCGCGTTGCAGCCAGCTTATTGCACGATGAACTCGCAGGTTGAGATTGCTGGGAGAGTGTTCACGCAGCGTCCGGTGACGGGTTTTCAACTGTTCAAAATTCAACGATGATCTCCTTCTCAATCAGATGAATAGCCAGCTTTGGCAACCATGCTCTCTGTCCTGCTGCTTGAGCATCTGGTTGGTGACGAACTGGCTGGAATAGCGAGGGGTAATAACAGCGATTACTTGCGGATGACACCCTTCAGCGTCGCAATGGCCAGTTCCACCATGGTGGCCGACGTTTTTTCCAGTGGGGCATGGTGGCACTCGGGACAGGCCTCAAACCAAGTGTGGCCACGTACCATAACGTCGCTCTTGGGGACAACCGTCTTGTGCCAGCCACATGTTGGGCAGCGATAAGTAGAAGGGGGTGGTTGTATCGGCATGATATCCCTCAGGCAAGTTCCATTTGACCTAGACTAACACGGCTCAAATTATTGCCGTTAGATCCTTGTTCACACTCTTTTTAGGTAAGCGCCGCTAAATCGACGTACTTGCCTTAACGGTATTGCACCACTTTTTTTGAAATCGGCTCCAGCGCTACATTCCACGGTAGCAGCAATTCCAGCTTTTCAAGGCGGCCCGCTTCGCCGATCCGCTCCAGCACATAATTGATATACGCTGACGGCTCCAGTTGATTGGCTTTGGCGATCTCCAGCAACGAGTAGCAGGTCGCACTCGCCTTGGCGCCTTGCGCGCTATCAGCGAACAACCACGCCTTGCGACCCACCGCGAAGGGGCGGATCGCGTTCTCCGCCAGGACATTGCTGATGTGCAGATCGCCTCGTTCGCAGTAACCCGCCAGACAGGGCCACTGCGCCAGCGTGTACTCCATCGCCCTACGCGTCAGCGATCCTTTCATCACCTTGCCGACGTTATCTTCCAGCCAGGTTTTGAACTCATTTAGCAGGGGAACACTCCGCACCTGCCGCGCCTGATAGCGCTCGGCATCACTGCGCTCCCGCTGTTCCCGCTCGATGGCATAGAGCTTACCTATGTACCCCAGGGCCACGTCGGCCTTGCTGGCACTGGGCTTGTTCTTGCCCTTCGCAACGGACGGTGCCGCCTGGGTAGCCTCGATAAATTTGCGCCGGGCATGGCCCCAGCAGCCGATGCGGGTGAGCCCGTTGCGCGCGCGCACTTCCCCATAGCCGGCGTAGCCATCTGCCTGCAGGACCTCCCCTTTGTTGCCCAAACAGGCATTGTCGCAAGGCTTCTAAATTGCCCTTACCCGAGTGGGATGACGCCAACTAATTTGTCAATTTCAGCCGATGCTGACCAAAGGTAATCTTATGCAACCAATTTCTTCCCGAGCACGAAGACATCAGCGCCGTCATCGAAAGAGACGAGCACAAGCCCTTACTACAGGCCAAGGTTATCACCCCAATATCATCTTCTTCACCGGGGCTGGCTTGTCAGCGGAAAGCGGAGTACCCACGTTCAGAGGCAAGGAGGGTATTTGGCATCACGATGAAAACTGGCGCTATTCACACGCGAGCAGCCTGGACACGGATCTGGCTGGTTTCCTGGCCTTTCACAACCAGCGGCGTCAAACCATGTTGGAAGCCTCCCCCTCGCAAGCCCACTATCTGATCGCCCAGCTACAGCCGAAATATCGTGTTGGGATCATCACCCAGAATATTGATGACTTACATGAGAGGGCCGGTAGCCATGGTGTTATTCATCTGCATGGTTCAATCCGGTTTTTGGTACCCAAGGGCTTTCGTAGTCCAAAATACCGGCAGCTGTGGTCCAAGGATGTAAAGATGGGCGAGTGCTGCCCATGTACCCGCTCACAGTTGCGCCCTGATATCGTGCTGTTTGGTGAGACGGTTTATGAGTATCAACACGCTCGTCGCTGGCTCTGCGAGGCCGATATTGTGATAATTATCGGCACCAGTTTACTGGTTGAACCTGCATTCTCTTTGCTGCAAAACATCAACCCAGGCGCATCTGTCTATTACATCGATCCCGACCCCGGGTTGTCATCCCGGCTGCCGTTTCCCGGTGAGCAGATTGTTGATGGGGCTAATCGCGGTGTTGTTCGCCTATTGCAGAAAATATGTCATGACTGATGAGCCTGTAGTGACCAAGAGGAAGCAACATGAAATTGTATCTGGACGATGAGAGAGAAACACCGGCAGGGTGCGTTCGCGTATTCTGGCCAGACGAAGCGATTGCATGGCTAAAAACAGGAGCAGTGACAGAAATTAGCCTCGACCATGACCTAGGTGATGATAATAGAGGAACAGCGAAGGTGTAGCACTATTGGGATCAGTTATTTAGCGCACAGTTTAACCAAAATACAGATTACGCTTGGTTGCGCGGAAAGACCGGATCACGACGATTTGCTCGCCTGTCAGTTACCCGTAATGCCCTGATAATCTTCGGTTTAGAACATGCACATTGACCAAAATCACTACTCTTACGGCGTCACCTTGATCTGATAACGGGTATTTCTACCGCCCCCAGGCATTTTTTCAAGGCAGTCTTTCTCTAACAAGTCGGCCAGATGGCGGGTTGCGGTGGCTTTACTGACCTTGGCCACCTTCTGATATTGGCTGGCGCTGATACCCTGCAAAAAACCGCTCTCGCCGCCGTCCAGCATCCTGTTCAACACCTTGATTTGCTCGGCACTCAGTGGTTCGCTGCCGTGTTGCTGCCAGAAACGGCTCTTGGCCAAGGTGCGGGTGATCGCTTGTTGGGCCTGCTCCAACGTGGCATTGAGCGTATCCAGAAACCAGATCAGCCAGGCCGTGATATCCAGTCCGCCTTTCTGGGTTTGTTCCAGAGCACGGTAGTAATCGGCTCGCTGTTCGAGGATCGCCACCGACATGGCATACAGGCGGATGCTCTGGCTGTCGGCCTGAGAGAGCGCCAGATCGGTGAGGGCACGGGTGATACGACCATTACCATCATCAAAGGGGTGCAGGGTGACAAACCACAGGTGGCAGATGGCGGCGCGCAGCAGTGGATCCTGGCTGGGGTCGTTCAGGCTGGCATTGAACCAGTCGATAAAGCAGGCGAGTGCCTGCTCAAGACCCTGGCGTGGCGGGGCCTCGAAATGCACTGTGGGCCGATCCAGTCGCCCGGATACCACCTGCATCGGCTCTTCACCGCGTAGCTGGCTCACCCGCACACGCTGTAATGTCCAGTCGTCGGCAGGAAACAGCCAGTGATGCCATTGCAACAGGCGCTCCAGCGTTAGCGGCTGATGTCGATTGTCGATGGCATCGAGCATCATGGCAGCCAAGCCTTCGGAGCGATCCGAGATGGGGTAGGGCTGTTCTTCGGATACGCCGAGGCGACGGGCCAGCGATGAGCGTACCGATTGGGCATTGAGCCGTTCATCTTCAATGGCCGATGAGGCGAGGATATTCGCCAGCAGGGTATCGAGCGCCTGGGCTTGCTGCGTTTGCGTAGAGCCGTGAACGGAATGGGTGCCGAGGAGGATCCCGAGATTGCGTTGCGCCGTGCGCAGCCGTGGCTGTAGCGGTTCATCTTGCCAGCAAAAGTGTGGCCAGCCCTCATGCTGCCAGATCCAATCTTCAGTCATCTGCTTGCCCATCCCCTTATTGTTACAGGTCACGTCACCGATGAGCCGAATCGAATGCATATTCGGCTCGATATGTGAGCCGAATCTGATGCGTATTTGGCTCACATAGTGAGCCGATAATAACGGGGATTCGGCTCACGACACAACCTGTATCACATAAGCGGTATCACACAAGAGTTGGCTGGGAGGGCACGCGTTGTTCGTAGGAGGCGGAGGTCATTGCAGGGGAGGGGGGCGTACTTTGCTATCTGTTGTCAGATGAAGCAGCGGAGCAGAGGTAAGAGGATTATTAATCCAGTGCTCGGTGAGCAACCTTGCCAGAGATTGACCAGAGACGCATAACAAAAAGGCCTCGCATTGAAAGCGAAGCCTTGTGGGGTGTGCTATCCAGAGCTGTGGTATGGAAACTGTCATGGGGATTTTCAATCCCCTGCTCTACCGACTGAGCTATCTGGGCAACGGCGCGCATTAAACTGTTGGGTGAAAACCATCTCCATACAACCAGTGCTGTCGACTTGCTGGGGAAGTATGCCTGCTTTGAAGATCAGGATGTATTTCGCTTGTTGGCGCTGTTGCTTGACAAATTGCTGCGGGGAGGGGGTCGTCGTCAGGCCAAGCTGGATGGACTCACACCAAGCGTGATGGAGCAGCGGGCGTTAGCTGCCCGCTCCCCGAATACTGGTTCGGTGGTGCGTGGTAGCTGGCGGCGCAAGTCTCGCAATCAGCTGGGCCATGCCAGCCGGCTGGATGTGGTAGAAGTCGCCCTCTGGTGCTTCTGGCATGGTGACGATTTGGCAAGCGGCGAAGTGCTACTCGGTGTGCTGTTAGGCAGGGATGAGCGAGTGCGGCTTGTTTATGGTCTTCTGGTGGGTGCTTTCTACATGGGGGAGCCTTTCAGGCTTGAGTGATGTTGTTTGAATTCTTCAGCAAGTGATTTAAATATAACAGGAAAATGAACTTCTGCAGTTTATGTCTACGAACTTCTGCATGTGATGTTTCAAATATGAAACAGCTGGACGGGTCTGGCTTGGCTCTATTACGGCAAAAACGGATGAAATCCTGTCGGTTAAGTTGCTCAGTCGAAGAGTGTTACTATCTGTAGCAATGCCCCTCAAATTTCACCACGTCCCAATTGTGTACCACTCTCATCAGCGTTAGAATCATAAATCTTTATAAATCAGGCCATTAAAAAAGACATATTGCAAAACGTGGAAATAGAACGTGGGCCCGCTGGCCGGGTGCGCTGATGTGCTCATGTTGCTCGAAAGGAGTGTCCGATGACGGCGGCGCCTGGCGCCTGGGTGGGGGTGCCATGCACCGCAATTGCCTGCATGGTAAACCATCGCGCTGGCAGAGCGAAGTCCGGGGCGTTCGCCTGGCGCTTTAATGGGCAGTGGGCGTTGTCCGTGAGCCTGATCATCCCATCGGTCCGGCTCAGGGCAGGGGAAAGTGAGGGGTCAGGGTATTGAGGTCCAGCAGGGTGAAGTAGCCGCCCTCCTCGGGATACCAGCCGCCGGTGTCGATGTAGTGGACGTTGCCAAGGCGCACCGGCTCCCTCACCGGGGTGTGGCCCACCACCAGGGCGGCGAGATCCGCGACCCCGCTCTCGTCCAGCCGTTCGATACGGCGCCTTGACCAGAGGCAGACGTTCTTGATGGCCCGAAGCCGTCCGCCGCTCACCCCGGCATCGAGTTGGTCCAGCAGCCCCTGCCAGGAGGAGAAGGGACAATCGGCGTGAAGCAGCCCGACCGGACCGGCCGGGGTGGCCACCTCGATGACCAGGGGCAGGCTGCGGTAGTGGACGGCGAACGCCGCCTGCTCGGCAGGGGTCAGGTGCTGAAACCAGCCGCCGCCGTTTCGGATCCAGTTCTCCCGATCGCAGCTCTCGTAACGGCAGACGTAGTCGTCGTGATTGCCGCAGACCGGGTGAAACCAGGGTCTGGCCAGCCAGTGGATCACCTCGCTGCACTCGGGCCCGCGATCCGCCAGATCCCCGACGCTGAAGAGACGGTCCCGGGCGGGATCAAAATCCAGGGTGTCGAGGGCCTGCTGCAACAGGGCGAAGTGGCCGTGGATGTCGCCGACGGCCAGATCGCGCCCCAGGGCGTTTTGGGGGAAGCGTCTTATCAGGGGGGAGGGTGTCATGGCGTCTCCTGCCTCTATCCCGGACGGGGATGTTTTGTCTGCCTGTACATAAGGTTACAGAAGAAAAGTGGCGAGCGGGCAGGGCCTGGTAAATCATAGGATTGCCCCCGTGAACGTGCGGCGTCACGCGCCGCCTGTGGGGGAGTCACTCCGGGAGGGCGCCTTGTCCGCCCGCTTTCGGAGGCTCTCTTTCTCCACGCTTTTTGACAGGAATCTTGAATGCGGCGTCAGCTGTTGATCTGGATAGGCCCCCTGTGCAGCCTGCTGCTGCTGGGGGCGGCCTTGACCGTCCTCTATCATTTGACCCACCTGTGGCACTGGCACGACATCCGCCAGGCCATCTGGTCACAACCCTTGCCGCAGTTGGGGGGCGCCCTGCTGCTCACCCTGCTCAGCTATGGCTGCCTCTGCTGCTATGATCTGCTGGCACTGAAGGTGCTGGACAAACGCCTGCCCTGGCAGCAGGTGGGGATGACCTCCTTCATCGCCTACACCTTCTCCAACACCCTGGGCTTTGCGCTGCTCACCGGCTCCTCGGTACGCTACCGGCTCTACTCCTCCCTGGGGCTTGGCACCGGGGAGGTGGCCAGGGTAATTCTCTTTTGCTCCATCACCTTCTTCCTCGGTCTGCTGGGCTGGGGGGGCAGTGCCCTGCTGCTGGGGCAGGGGGCGGCCCTGCTGGTGGACTGGCCCCGCTGGGCGACCGGGTTGTTGCAACTGGCGGGGGGCCTGGCCCTGCTGACGGTGTTGGCGTATCTGGTGTGGCCGGGGACAGCCCTGGTCTGGCGCGGACACCCGCTGTTCCTGCCGCGCATCAGATACCGCCTGCTGCAACTGCTCATCGCCCTGCTCGACTGGATGGCCGCCGCCGCCGTGCTCTATGTGCTGCTGCCATCGGGCAGCGTGCCCTATCCGGTGCTGCTCAGTGCCTTCGTGCTCTCCAGCCTGCTCGGGGTGCTGGCCCATGTGCCGGGGGGCATCGGGGTCTTCGAGGCGAGCATGAGCCTGCTGCTCACCCACTATCTGCCGGTGGACAAGCTGCTCGCCTCCCTGCTTATCTACCGCTGCGTCTACTACTTCCTGCCCTTCCTCTGTGCCCTGCTGCTGTTCGCAGGTCAGGAGCTGCTGCAACAGCGGGCCCGCCTGCACCGGCTGCAGGGGGTGATGATGGCGACCCGGGAGTTCGTGCCCGCCCTGGTGAGCATGGGTACCTTCGCGGCGGGCACCCTGCTGCTCTGCTCCGGGATGATCCCGACTATGAGGGGGCGGATCGAAGCCTTCCTGGAGGTGTTGCCCCTGCACCTGCTGGAGCTCTCCCATGTGCTCGGCAGCGTCAGCGGCGTGTTGCTGCTGTTGCTGGCCCACAGCCTCTACCGCCGTCATGACGGGGCATTCAGGATCACCCAGTGGCTGTTGGGGCTTGGCATGCTGTTCTCCCTGTTCAAGGGGTTTGACTGGGAGTCCGCCCTGCTGCTCGGGGGCTTCTTGCTCATCATCACCCCCTGCCGCCCTCTCTTTTATCGCAAGGGTTCCCTGCTTCACGCCCGGTTCACCCCTTCCTGGCTGATGTCGGTGGGGGCCGTGCTGCTGGGGGCCTTGTGGTTGCTGCTCTTCTCCTACCGCCATGTGGAGTACGACCCCTCCCTCTGGCTGCACGTCTCGGCCCACGGGCCCGGGGCCGCCTCCCGTGCCCTGCGCGCCATGGGGAGCGTCATCGGCGTGCTGGCGGTGGTCGGGGTGGCCCATCTGCTGGCCCCCTTGCGCCTGCCCGTCGGCAAGCCGGATGCCGAGGCGCTCTCCCGTGCCCATGGGCTGGTGATGCGGGCAGGGGGAGGCCACGGCTACCTGGCCCAGCTCGGGGACAAGTCCCTGCTGTTCCACCCCAGCGGCGAGGCCTTACTCATGTACGGGGCCGAGGGCAGTAGCTGGATAGTGATGGGGGATCCCGTCGGTCAGCCCTCTCTGGTGGAGGAGCTGCTCTGGCAGTTTCGCGAGCGCTGTGACGAGCACGACGTCAGCCCTGTCTTCTACCAGGTGTCGGCCCGTTATCTGCCTGTCTATCTGGATCTCGGGCTCATCCCCTTCAAGCTGGGGGAGGAGGCCATCGTGGATCTGCCGAGCTTCGATCTCGCCGGCAGTCGCCTGCGCAACCTGCGCCAGAGTCACGCCAAGGGCAAGCGGGAAGGGCTGCGCTTCGAGGTGGTGGCCCCCGGTGAGATTGCCCCCCTGCTGCCCGAGTTGAAGGGGATCTCCGACAGCTGGCTGCACAGCAAGCAGGGCAGGGAGAAGGGCTTCTCCGTGGGCAGTTTCGATCCCGCCTACCTCACCCTCAACCCGATGGCGCTGGTGCGGCGGGAGGGGCAGATCGTCGGGTTTGCCAACCTATGGACCAGCGACAACAAGGAGAGCCTCTCCATCGATCTGATGCGCTACAGCCTCGACACAGGGGCGGCGCCTGTCATGGATTTCCTGTTTGTCGAGCTCCTGCTGTGGGGCAAGCAGGAGGGTTATGCCAGCTTCAACCTGGGGATGGCCCCCATGTCGGGCTTCAACGACAACCCCCTCGGCGGTTACTGGGCCCGCCTTGGCAACACCCTGTTCACCCGGGGCAGCCGTTTCTACAACTTCCAGGGATTGCGGCGTTACAAGGAGAAGTTCGGCCCAAGGTGGGAGCCCCGCTACCTGCTCTGTACCGGCCATCTGGTGCTGCCCCGCACCTTGACCCATCTCGTCTCCCTCATCAGTCGCGGCCCCTTCGGGCTCATGAAAAAATAGGAGTTGGCCCATGAGAGCCATGTTGTTGCTGTTGATTTGCTGTTTCGTCTCTTCGTTCACCTTGCCGGCAGTGGCCGCCCAGCCGGGCCGGGTCGGTGCGGAGCTGGGGCTGGTGGAGTTGCCGGTGGCGCAAGCCTCGTCTGCCCCCATGGTGGTTTTCATGAGCGGGGATGGCGGCTGGGCGGCGCTGGACAAGGGGCTCAGCGCCCAGTTGCAGGCCCACGGCATGCCGGTGGTGGGCTGGAGCTCGCTCTCCTATTACTGGAAGAAGAAGACGCCGGAGCAGGCGACGGCGGATCTGGTGCGCATCCTCACCGAGTACCAGTCCCGTTGGGGGCGCCAGCGCTGGTTGCTGGTGGGTTTCTCCTTTGGTGCCGAGATAGTGCCCTTCGTCATCAATCGTCTGCCGCCAGCCTATCGCGGCAGCCTGGCGGGGGCCGTGATGCTCTCCCCCTCGACGGCGTCGGATTTCGAAATCCACGTCAGCGACATGGTGGTGCACGACAAGGGGGGCAGCTATCCCACCCTGCCGGAGGTGACACGCATTCAGACTCTGCCGCTGCTCTGCGTGCAGGGGGCGGAGGATGACTCCCCGGTCAAACTCTGTCCGCGCTTGCAGCAGCCGAACGTGACGACGGTGACCCTGCCGGGCTCCCACCACTTCGACGACAACTACCAGACCCTGTATCAGGAGATTGCCGGACACCTGGGCCTGGCCCAATAACGGCGAGAGGCCGGGAAACGACACAGGGCGGCCAATGGCCGCCCTGTTGCCGTGGCCCCTTGCAACTGTCCAGGGGGCCGGCATGCCGGGATCAGAGCAGATCTTCGAGCTGGTACTTCTTGAGCAGTGTGTTGAAGGTGCCGTCGGCCTTGACACTCTCGATGGCGGCATCGAAGCGGGCCTTGAGCTTGTCATCGTGTTTGCGAAGGGCTACCGCCACCCCTTCTCCCAGGATCTTGTCCTGGGTGCCGTTGAACTGGGGGCCGACGAAGGCGAACTGCTTGCCCATCTCCTTGTCGAGGAAGCCGACCTTCAACTGCACCATGTTGCCGAAGGTGTAGTCGGCGCGGCCGGACTGCAGATCCAGCATGGGAGACTGGGCGTTGACGTAGCGCTTGATCTTGGCCACCTCGCCATAGCGGGCGGTGACGAAGTTGTCCTGGGGAGTGCCCTCCTGCACCGCGATCACCTTGCCCTTGAAGTGGGCCGGATCGTCTGCAAAGTCGGCCGCCTTGTCGCTGCGCCCCACGAAGCGGTTCTGCATCATGTAGTAGACCTGGCTGAAGTCCACTTTCTGGCGCCGCTCGTCCGTGATGTTCATGGAGGACATGATGGCGTCGTACTTGCGCACCTGCAGGCCCGGCAGCAGGGCATCCCAGGGCTGGTTGATCACCTCGCACTCGGTCTTCATGGCCGCGCACAGGGCATAGGCGAGATCGACCTCGAAGCCGCCGAGCTTGCCGCTGCTGTCGACCATCTCGAAGGGGGGATAGGTGGCATCGGTGGCGATCACCAGGGGTTTGGCGGCGGCCTGGCCGGCGGTGGCCAGGGCCATCAGCATCATCAGTGTGTTGAGTTTCATGGTCAGTCCCTTGAAGTGTGGTGTCATTCCTAGCGTGCTAAAGGGTGCCGGCCTCAAGGGCCGACGGCTATCTTGCGATGGGTGAGGGCCGGCAACTGGCTGCGCACCGTGCGCTGTGCTGCCAGATCCAGGGTGGCGATGGCCATGCCCTGACCCTCCTCTACCTGGGCCAGTATCCGGCCCCAGGGATCGATGATCATGCTGTGGCCGAAGGTGCGCCGCCCACCGGGGTGATGTCCCCCCTGGGCACTGGCAAACACGAAGGCCAGGTTTTCCACCGCACGGGCCCGCAGCAGCAGCGCCCAGTGCGCGAGCCCGGTGGTGTGGGTGAAGGCCGCGGGCAGGGCGATGAAATCGGGGGCGGGCCCCAGGCGAAACAGCTCCGGGAAGCGCAGGTCGTAGCAGATCCCGAGGCGCAGCACGCCCCAGGGCAGGGGATGGCTCACCACCTCCCGGCCCGGGGTCATGGTCGCGGCCTCGTCATACTGCTCCTGCCCGGTGCAAAAGCCAAACAGGTGCAGCTTGTCGTAGCGGCTTGCGAGCTGCCCTTGCGGGTCGATGAGCAGGCTGCTGTTGTGCATCTTGCCTGGCTCCTCGCTTTCAAGGGGCAGGGTGCCCGCCAGCAGCCAGAGCCCGAGCTCCCGGGCCAAGCCTTGTGCCCAGGCAAGCAGGGGGTGATCGCCAACGGGGGCGGCCAGGGCCACGCGCGCCCGCTCATCGACCGGCATCAGGTAGAAATATTCGGGCAGCAGGGCCAGCTCTGCCCCCTCGGCCGCGGCCTGACGCAGCAACGCCTCGGCCTGGGTCAGGTTGTGGTCAAGGTCATCCCCGGAGACCATCTGGAGGACGGCAACGCGCAGTGAATCCATGGTGCCCCCTAGACGGCGCACAGGCGCTCGGCGCCCGCCAGCAGGGTGTCGTCATCCTTGGAGAAGGAGAGGCGGATGACTCTTTGATCCGTGCCGTCGTGATAGAAGGCGGAGACCGGAATGGTGGCGACCCCGTGATCGCGGATGAGCCGCTGCACGAAGAGGCTGTCGGGCTCGTCGCTTACCCGCTCGTAGCTCGCCAGCATGAAGAAGCTGCCCGCCGAGGGGAGCAGGGTCAGGCGCGAATCCACCAGGGCCGAGGCGAGCAGGTCACGCTTGCGCTGGTAGAAGGCTGCCAGCCCCTGATAGTGGGCCGGTTGCTGCAACAGGTGGGCGAAGCCGTACTGCATGGGGGTGTCGGCGGCGAACATGGCGAACTGGTGCACCTTGCGGATCTCCTCCATCAGGGGACGGGGAGCCACGCAGTAGCCCACCCGCCAGCCGGTGACGTGGAAGGTCTTGCCGAAGGAGAAGACGGCGACGGAGCGCTCCACCAGCTCCGGATAGCGGATGACGCTCTGGTGCAGGGCGCCGTCGAACACCACGTGCTCGTACACCTCGTCCGAGAGGATCAGGATGTCGGTGCCGCGCACCAGGCGGGCGAGGCGCTCCTGATCCCCTGCCTGCCAGACGGTGCCGGTGGGGTTGTGGGGGGTGTTGAGCACTATCATGCGGGTGCGGGGGGTGATGCGGGCGGCCACCTCGTCCCAGGGAATGGCGAAATCCGGCGCCTTGAGGGCGATCACCACAGGGGTGGCTCCCTGCAACTGGATCATGGGGCGGTAGCTGTCAAACGCCGGCTCGAACATGATCACCTCGTCGCCGGGGTGAACCAGGGCGGTGATGGCGCAGAACAGGGCTTCGCTGGCGCTGGCGGTGATGGTGATTTCCTCGCCCGCGTCATAGTGATGGCCGTAGCTGGCTGCAATCTTGGCCGCCAGTTGTTCGCGCAGGGCAGGCAGCCCCGTCATGGGGGCGTACTGGTTTTCACCGGCCAGCATGGCCTCGTGGGTCACCCGGATGAGCTCGGGATCGCAGGGGAAGCTCGGCGCCCCCTGGGAGAGGTTGATGCTGGGGTGGCGGGCGGCCAGATCCCCGATCACGGTGAAGATGGTGGTGCCCACCTGGGGCAGTTTGCTGGAAACCTGGGGGATGGACATGGGGCCGTCACCTGCGTGTGTGAAAGAGGTCCCTTTTTAGCCCCCCCAAGGCTTGCCGGACAACGGATTATTCGGCATGGTATGCATGAGTTTTTCTCAAGCATGGAGGCTTGTCATGTTGTCCACCCAGCCGCGTACTCAGTTGCCTCTCTATGGTCTGCAGGTCTTCGAGTGTTCTGCCCGCCACCTGAGTTTTACCCTGGCTGCCGACGAGCTGTGCGTGAGCCAGGGGGCGGTGAGCAAGCAGATCGCCCAGCTGGAGGCGCGCCTGGGCCACCTGCTGTTCGTGCGCGGCACCCGTTGTCTCACCTTGACCCCCGCCGCCGAGCGGCTGCTGCCTTTCGTTCGTGAAGGGCTGGCCCGCATGGGGGAGGGGCTCAGCGCCTTGCAGACCCTGCCCCACGAACAGGCGATCAGCATCAAGGTGCCCTCCTGCGCCAGCCGCTGGCTGCTGCGGCGGTTGCAGGCGTTCGAGGGGGAGGCGGTGGAGGTGCGTGGCAGCCATAGCCATGGCATCGACTTCTCCCGGGAGCCCTTCGATCTCGCCATCGTCTACCAGCCCTGCCTGGGGCGCTATCCCCACAGCCAGCCCCTGTTTCGGGAACGGCTGACCCCGGTCTGCGCCCCGGCGTTTGCTGCCAAGCATCGTCTGTTCGAGCGCGACCTGAACGAGCTGCCCCTGCTGCCTCTCATCCATGCCAGCGCCGATAGGCGGGACTGGCGCAACTGGTTCGCCGCCTTCCTCGACATCCCCTGGCAGCCCCAGGGGGGGCAGCTGTTCGATACCCTGGACTTGGCGATGAATGCCGCCTTGCAGGGGTTTGGCCTCTCTCTCGGGGATCCCACCATAGTGGCCGAGGAGCTGGAGAGCGGCGCCCTGGTCGCTCCCTTTGCCCCCGTGCTGGAGACGGATCACGAATACGCCCTGATCGCCCGGCCCGACAGCCAGCGCCACGGGGTGCAGCGAGTCTGTCACTGGCTGCTGGAGGGGGAGGGTCATCCCTGAGGGACGCGAAATGAAACAGCCCCGCGGGCGGGGCTGTTGTCAGGTGAATACCATCTCCATACAGTCATGGTGATGGCCGCTGGCCGATTAAAGGGTCACTGGCAGATCTTGTAGTAGACCTCGTTCCAGCGCAGTTGCTCCTTGAGCGCGGGGATGCGGGTGTGCTCGTCGATGACCACAAACTCGATACCCATGATGTCGGCGAAGGTGCGCAGCTGCTCGATGTCCACCGCCTGGGTGAACACCGAGTGGTGGGCGGCGCCCGCCAGGATCCAGGCCTCGGCGCTGGTCTGCAGGTCCGGCAGGGGTTTCCACAGGGCGCTGGCCACCGGGAGTTTCGGCATGGCCTCTGGCAGGTCCACCACTTCCAGCTGATTGACCACCAGGCGGAAGCGGTTGCCGAGATCGATGAGGCTGGCGTTGACCGCCTTGCCCGCCGGGGCCGCGAACAGCAGGCGGGCCG
Source organism: Aeromonas sp. PrichA-15 (assembly GCF_017939245.1). Lineage (NCBI taxonomy): Bacteria > Pseudomonadati > Pseudomonadota > Gammaproteobacteria > Aeromonadales > Aeromonadaceae > Aeromonas > Aeromonas sp. PrichA-15. The sequence goes on from NZ_JAGKRH010000070.1 coordinate 18,582, forward strand.
GATCGGCTTTCTTGCCTATGCCTAAGTGCTGGGCGTCCAGCACGGGTTTGCCTGCGGCGATGGAGGGGCAGACCTCCAGCATGTGGGCCCCCAGCACCAGGTTGTTGCCCGCTTCCAGATGGTAGGTGTAGTCCTCCATGAAGGAGGCACCCCCCGCAAGGCCATATCCCATCACTTTCAGGGTGCGCAAGAGGGCCGCTGTCTTCCAGTCCCCTTCTGCCCCAAATCCGAAGCCTTGCTCCATCAGACGCTGGCAGGCGAGGCCCGGCAGCTGGTGCAGACCATAGAGATCTTCGAAGGTGGTGGTGAAAGCGCCAAAGCCGCCGTCGGTGAGGAACTTCTTCATCCCCAGCTCCTGGCGCGCCGCCTCGTACAAGGAGGCACGCAGCGGCCCACCCGCCAGCACCGCCTCGGTCAGGGTGTAGGTCGCTTCATATTCGGCCAGCAGCGCCTCGATGTCGCTCTCGGGCACGGCATCGATCACCTTGACCAGATCGCCGACCGGGTGGTAGTTCACCTGATAGCCGAACTGGATCTGGGCCTCAATCTTGTCGCCCTCGGTGACCGCCACGTTGCGCATGTTGTCGCCAAAACGGGCGATCTTGAGGTGGCGGCTGTCGTGGATGGCGGCGGCGATGCGCATCCAGTTGCCAATCTTCTGTCTGGCCTCTTCATCTTGCCAGTGACCCACCACCACGGTGCGCGGCAGCCGCAGGCGGGCCCCCATGAAGCCGAACTCGCGCCCGCCGTGGGCGGTCTGGTTCAGGTTCATGAAGTCCATGTCGATCTCGCTCCAGGGGAGATCCCGGTTGAACTGGGTGTGAAATTGCAGCAGGGGCTTTTGCAACTGGCTCAGCGCCGGGATCCACATCTTGGCGGGGGAGAAGGTGTGCATCCACACCATGAGCCCGGCGCAGCGCTCGTCGTGGTTGGCATCCCGGGCCACCGCGCTGATTTCATCCAGGGTGGTACCGGTGGGTTTGAGCACTATCTTGAGGGGCAGGTTCGCCCCCTCGTTGAGCTGGCTGGCGATGGTGTGGGCGTGATCGGCCACCTGCTTCAATGTGGTGGCGCCATACAGGTGCTGGCTGCCGACCAGGAACCACACTTCCAGCTGTTTCATCAATTCCATGAGTTTGTCCTCTTTTAGGCTTTTGTCTGGCCGTAATAGGCGTGTTTGCCATGCTTGCGCTGGTAGTGCTTCTCCAGCAGGTAATCGGGCAGGGGGCGGGCCCCCGGGTTGATCTGGCCGGTGAGCCAGGCCATGCGGGCCACCTCTTCCAGCACCACGGCGTTGTGCACTGCATCCTCGGCGCTCTTGCCCCAGCTGAAGGGGCCGTGGTTGGCCACCAGCACCCCCGGCATGGTGAGGATGGGGGTCTGCTTGAGGGTTTCGACGATGAGATGACCGGTCAGCCCCTCGTAATCCTCCTCCACTTCGCCCGGGGTGAGCAGGCGGGAGCAGGGGATCTCGCCGTGGAAGTAGTCGGCCTGGGTGGTGCCGAAAATGGGGATGGGACGCCCCGCCTGGGCCCAGGCGGTGGCATGGGTGGAGTGGGTGTGCACCACGCCGCCAAGCTCCGGATAGGCGCGATAGAGCACCAGGTGGGTGGCGGTGTCGGAGGAGGGGCGAAGGTCCCCCTCCACCTGCTTGCCCGCCAGATCCAGCACCACCATGTCCTCGACCCGCATCCGCTCATAGCTGACGCCGCTTGGCTTTATCACCACCAGATTGCGCTCTCGGTCGATGCCGCTCACGTTGCCCCAGGTGAAGGTCACCAGGCCATGGCGCGGCAGATCCAGATTGGCGGCGAGCACCTGATCCTTGAGGGTCTTGAGGTTCATGCCGGCACCCCCCGGTTGTAGAGCGGTTCGGCGGCGGCGCCCCAGGCGAGGTAGCGCTGGTAGAGGCGTTCATACTCGGCGACCCGCTCGGGGTGTGGCTGGTGGGTGCGCTCCACGGCGCTCGCCATGTGGTGCTGGGCCTTGGCCACATCGGCGTGGATCCCGGCCGCCACGGCGGCAAAGATGGCCGCCCCCAGGGCGCAGCACTGATCCGAGGCCACCACCTGGATAGGCCTGTTCATCACGTCGGCGCAGGTCTGCATCACGGTGGTGGACTTGCGGGCGATGCCGCCAAGGGCGATCACCTGCTCCACCGGCACCTGCTGACTGGTCATGCACTCCATGATGCTGCGGGCACCGAAGGCGGTGGAGGCCACCAGGGCACCGAAGAGATCGGGGGCATCGGTGCCGAGGTTGATCCCCGTGAGGGTGCCCTGCAGGCGCTGGTTGGCATAGGGGGTGCGCCGGCCGTTGAACCAGTCGAGCACCACCGGCAGGTGCGCCAGGTCGCGCTGCTGATCCCAGGCGGCGGCGAGGCTGGGTAACAGGGCCTGCTTGTGGCGCTCGATGGCGGTGCGAAGCTCCGGATACTGGGCGGCGAGGCTGTCCAGGGGCCAGCCGAGCTGGCGCTGATACCAGGCATAGATGTCACCGAACGCGGACTGTCCTGCCTCCAGCCCCACCATGCCCGGCACCACGCTGCCGTCTACCTGGCCGCAGATCCCGGCAATGGCCCGATCACCTATGGTGGCCTCATCTGCGATCAGGATGTCGCAGGTGGAGGTGCCTATCACCTTCACCAGCGCATTGTTGCCGGCCCCGGCTCCCACCGCCCCCATGTGGCAGTCAAAGGCGCCGCCGGCGATCACCACCTCGCAGGAGAGGTGTAGCCGCTCCGCCCACTCCGGGGTCAGAGTGCCGACCGGGAGATCGGCGGTCCAGCTGCCGGTAAAGAGGGGGAAGTCGAGATCCTCCGTCAGCAGGGGATCCAGGGCATTGAGGAAGTCGGCGGGCGGCAGGCCGCCCCAGCTCGGGTGCCAGAGGGACTTGTGGCCGGCGGCACAGCGCCCGCGCTTGAGGGTGGCCGGGGCCTGGGTGCCGCTCAGGACGGCGGGGACCCAGTCACACAGCTCGACCCAGTTGCAGGCGGCGGCGCGCACGGCGGCATCGGCGCGGGAGACGTGCAGGATCTTGGCCCAGAACCACTCGGAGGAGTAAATGCCGCCGATGTAGCGGCTGTAGTCGGGGAACTGGCCGCCGTGGCACAGGGCGGTGATGGCCTCCGCCTCCTCGATGGCGGTGTGATCCTTCCACAGCACGAACATGGCGTTGGGGTTGTCGGCAAACTCCGGACGCAGGGCCAGCACGCGCCCCTCTCTGTCGATGGGGGCGGGGGTGGAGCCGGTGCTGTCCACCCCGATGCCGCGCACGGCGGTGCGCTGACTCGGCGTGAGCTGGCTCACCACCGCCACCACTGCCTGCTCCATGGACTCCAGATAGTCGAGGGGGTGGTGGCGGAACTGGTTGTTGACCGGTTGGCAGTAGTGGCCTGCCTGCCAGCGCGGGTAATAGACGACATGGGTCGCCAGCTCGGCGCCGTCCTGGCAGCGCACGGCGAGTGCCCTGACCGAGTCGCTGCCGAAATCGAGTCCGATGACGATGTGCTCAGACATAAGTGCTCCTGACCATCAATGAGGGGTGACTGGGGGGAACCATAGGAGATGGGCAGGAGGGGCGGTTAGCCATTGGCTGCTGGAAATATGGATTTTAACGCTGTCAGTGCGACAGGGTGACGGCTCTCTAAAATTCAATATGTGACGAAATTGCTAATTATATAGACGAAATGGCTGCAATCTCATGGCGTGATCCTGCTCTCCATTTTTAATTGTGAAAACGATTACAACTTGGTTCGCTCAATCAGCAACAACAATAACGTCCTGTTTAAGCATGTTTTTATATGGCTGCGACTTGATTGACTCAACGAGCAGCACTGCGTGGATACATGGATTGATAGAACCGTTGGAGACATTCGCATGAACAAAATCGTTAAAGGCATGATCGCGATGGGGTTCGCCCTTGGTATGGCAAATTCTGCTTTCTCGGCCGAAGCGCTGAAGCTGGGCTACCTGGTCAAGCAGCCCGAGGAGCCCTGGTTCCAGACCGAGTGGAACTTCGCCGACAAGGCGGGCAAGGAACTGGGCTTCGAGGTGATCAAGATAGCCGTCCCCGACGGGGAGAAGACCCTCAATGCCATCGACAGTCTGGCGGCGAATGGCGCCAAGGGCTTCGTCATCTGTACCCCTGATCCCAAACTCGGTGCCGCCATCATGGCCAAGGCCAACAGCATGGATCTGAAGGTCATCACGGTGGATGACCAGTTCGTCAACGCCAAGGGCCAGCCCATGGAGCAAGTGCCCCTGGTGATGATGGCCGCCACCAAGATTGGCGAGCGTCAGGGTCAGGAGCTCTACAAGGAGATGCAAAAGCGCCAGTGGGACGTAAAGGCGACCGGGGTGCTCGCCATCACCGCCGACGAGCTCGACACCGCCCGTCGCCGGGTCGAGGGCTCCCTGGGCGCGCTCAAGGCCGCCGGTTTCCCCGAGGGCCAGATCTTCCGCGCGCCCACCAAGAGCAACGACATTCCGGGGGCGCTGGATGCCGCCAACTCCATGCTGGTGCAACACCCCGAGGTCAAGAACTGGCTCATCGTCGGCATGAATGACAACACCGTGCTCGGCGGCGTGCGCGCTACCGAAGGGCAGGGCTTCAAGGCGGAGAACGTCATCGGCATCGGTATCAACGGGGTGGATGCGGTGAACGAGCTCTCCAAGTCCAGCGCCACCGGCTTCCTCGGCTCCCTGCTGCCCAGCCCGGACGTACACGGCTACAAGAGCATCCAGATGCTCCATGACTGGGTCGTCAACGGCGCCGAGCCTGCCAAGTTCACCGAGGTGACCGACGTGGTACTCATCACCCGCGACAACTTCAAGGCCGAGCTGCAAAAGAAAGGGCTGTGATCCCCATCCCTTGATACCCATGCCGGCATGGCGGAGTGCGCCGTGCCGGCTGGCTGGAGTCATCTCATGAATCAAGTTCCATATCTGGAGTTTTGCGGCATCAGCAAGGAGTTTCCCGGCGTCAAGGCGCTGCAGAACGTCTCCTTCGCCTGCCAGCAGGGCACGGTACACGCGCTGATGGGAGAGAACGGGGCCGGCAAGTCCACCCTGCTCAAGATCCTGAGCGGTTTTCAGGCGCCCACCCGCGGGGTGGTGAAGCTGGCGGGTCAGGAGAAAGTGTTCCAAAACACGGTCGATGCCCTTGAGAGCGGGATCGCCATCATCTATCAGGAGCTGCACCTGGTCCCTGAAATGAGCGTGGCGGAGAACATCTACCTGGGGCAGTTGCCGACCCGGCGCGGCGTCATCGATCGGGAGAAGCTCTATCAGGATGCAGCCAGGCAGCTGGCACGCCTCGGGATGGATGTCTCCCCCGAGACGCCGCTCAAGTACCTGTCCCTGGGTCAGTGGCAGATGGTGGAGATCGCCAAGGCCCTGACCCGGGACGCCAGCGTCATCGCCTTCGACGAGCCGACCAGCAGCCTCTCGTCCCGCGAGATTGAGCAGCTGTTTCGGGTCATCCGCCAGTTGCGGGACGAGGGCAAGGTCATTCTCTACGTCTCCCACCGCATGGACGAGATCTTCGCCCTGTGCGATGCCATCACGGTGTTCAAGGATGGCCAGTTCGTGCGCACCTTCGCTTCCATGGCCGAGGTGGACCGGGATCTGCTGGTCAAGACCATGGTGGGGCGCGAACTGACCGACATCTATGGTTACAGCCCAAGGCCGCTTGGCGAGGCGGGCCTCAAGGTGGAGCACCTGATGGGACCCGGCCTCAAGGCGCCGGTGTCGCTCGAGGTAAAGAGAGGGGAGATCCTCGGCATCTTCGGGCTGGTGGGGGCCGGGCGCAGCGAGCTGATGAAGCTTATCTTCGGCGCCGAGACACCTCGGGGGGGCGAGATATCGGTGTTTGGCAAACAGGTGGTCATTCAGAGCCCCATCGATGCCATTCGCAGCGGCATCATGCTCTGCACCGAAGACAGGAAGGCGCTCGGCATCATCCCCATCCATTCGGTGCAGGAGAACATCAACATCAGCGCCCGCCGCCACCACGCGTGGGGAGGCTTCTGGATCAACCAGAAGTGGGAGGACGAGAACGCGAGGCTGCGGATCCGCGACATGCGGGTCAAGACCCCGTCTCCCCAGCAGGCCATCATGAACCTCTCCGGCGGCAACCAGCAGAAGGCCATTCTGGGACGCTGGCTGTCGGAAGACATGAAAGTGATCCTGCTCGACGAGCCGACCCGAGGCATCGACGTCGGGGCAAAGAACGAGATTTACAACGTGATTTACGATCTGGCCAAGGTGGGCATCGCCGTGGTGGTGGTCTCGAGCGAGCTGCCGGAGGTGCTGGGCATCGCGGATCGGATCCTGGTCATGCGGGAGGGGGAGATCGCCGGCGAGCTTTCCCACGACGAGGCCAACGAGGTCAAGGCGCTCAATCTGGCCATGCCGGCCCGTTGATCTGCTGACCGCAACGAGATAGCACCCGGAATTTTCAGGAGAAATACCATGACAACAACGACCTCGGTCGGCCAAGCCGCCAACGACACCGCGGCGAGCGGTACCCGCCTGCAACTGACCCGCATCTGGGATCAGTACGGCATGCTGGTGATCTTCGCCATCCTGTTCCTGCTCGCCTGCGTGCTGGTCCCCAACTTCGCCAGCCTGATCAACATGCGGGGGCTCGGGCTTGCCGTCTCCATGTCGGGCATGGTGGCCTGCGGCATGCTGTTCTGCCTCGCCTCCGGCGAGTTCGACATGTCGGTGGGCTCCGTGGTGGCCTGCTCCGGGGTTGCCTGCGCGGTGGGCATCAACGCCACCGAGAGCATCCCCCTCGGCATTCTGGCCGGTCTCTCGGTGGGCCTTGTCTTTGGCCTCATCAACGGCATCGTCGTGGCCAAATTCAAGATCAACGCCCTCATCACCACCCTTGCCACCATGCAGATGGCGCGCGGGGTGGGCTACATCATCTCCGACGGCAAGGCGGTGGGCATCGTGGAGGAGGGCTTCTTCGAGCTTGGCAACTCCGCCCTGCTTGGCATCCCGACGCCCATCTGGCTGACGGCTGTCTGCTTCGTGTTGTTCGGTCTGCTGCTCAACAAGACCACCTTCGGGCGCAATACCCTGGCCATGGGGGGCAACGAGGAGGCGGCGCGTCTGGCCGGGGTCAACGTGGTGCGCACCAAGATCATCATCTTCACCATGACCGGGCTCATCGCCTCGCTCGCCGGCATCATCCTCGCATCCCGCATGACCTCGGGTCAGCCCATGACCTCCATCGGCTTCGAGCTGGTGGTGATCTCCGCCTGCGTGCTGGGTGGGGTCTCCATGAAGGGGGGGATCGGCAAGATATCCTATATCATCGCCGGGGTGCTGATCCTGGGGCTGATGGAGAACGCCATGAACCTGCTCAACATCTCCCCGTTTGCCCAGTACGTGGTGCGTGGCCTCATCCTGCTCGCCGCCGTGCTGTTCGACCGCTACAAGCAGGTGCGCAAAGCCCGTATCTGAGCGATGTCTTTCCTCGTCACCGGGCCGGCCTCGCGCCGGCCCGGTGTTTTCCCCGGCAAGCTGTGAGCCAGTTCAACAATTTCACAACGAACAGCTTGCGAACATAGGGGGTTCCTACGCCGGATCTCTACAATGGCCCATGTCGACTTTTTTACCGAAACCCTGTTTTCCGCCATGTCCTCGATGCAAAAAGAGAAGCCGAAACAACTCAATCCCCTGCTGCCTGGCTACGCCTTCGACGTCTTCCTGGTCTCGGGGATGACTCCCATCGAGCAGGGGAGCGCGCTGGATTTCACCATCGACAGGCCCCACGGCATGAAGGGGTTCATCGTCAATCTGACCATCAAGGGCAAGGGGCAGATCTTTCAGGGGGACAAGGCCTTCACCGTGGAACCCGGCGACCTGCTGCTCTTTCCACCAGCGGCGGTGCACCATTACGGCCGGGCGCCGGATGCCCGGGAGTGGTATCACCGCTGGGTCTATTTCCGGCCGCGGGCCTATTGGACTGACTGGCTCAAGTGGCCCCAGGTGACGGAGCAGGTGGGGCGACTGCAACTGGCGGACAACCAGCTGCTCACCGAATTCGACGCCCTCTTCCTCGACATCGAGGAGACCCACAAGCAGCTGCGGCCCATGTCGGAGCAACTGGCCATGAACCTCTTGGAGCGGTTGCTCATCCGCTGCTACGAGGCATCGTCCCAGAATGCCTATCCCGCCATCGATCACCGGGTCCACGAGGCGTGCCAGATCCTGAGCGAGTCCCTCTCGGCCGAGATCTCGGTGGAAGCGCTGGCGGAGCAGGTATTCTTGTCTCCCTCGCGCCTCGCGCACCTGTTTCGCGAGCAGGTGGGGGTGAGCATAGTGCGCTGGCGCGAGGATCAGCGCATCATGCGGGCCAAGCTGCTGCTGCAGACCACGCCGCTGTCGGTCGCCACCATAGGCCAGCAGGTGGGCTATGACGATCAGCTCTACTTCTCGCGGGTGTTCCGAAAGCGGGTAGGGGTCAGCCCCACCGAGTACCGCAAGTGCGCCACCCCGCTGTGAGCAGAGCCCAGAGATGACAAAGCCCTCATGACGAGGGCTTTTGTTATCCATGAGGGGCGGATGCGCAATCAGCCCTGACGAGCCTTGAACCTGGGATTGCTCTTGCAGATGACGAACAACTTGCCGCGCCGACGCACGATCTGGCAGTCCGGGTGACGCGACTTGGCGGATTTCAGGGAGGCGAGGACTTTCATTGTTTCTCTTTTCCTTTGCTGAAGAACTGACCGAATCGCTGGCCGAAGCGAGCGACCTGACCTTCCTTGCCGACCTGCTTCTGTTTGCCGGTATAGAAGGGGTGGGACGCGCTGGAGACATCCAGCGTCACATAGGGGTAGGTGTTGCCATCTTCCCACTCTCTGGTGCGATCGGTGGCCAGCGTGGAGCCGATCAGAAAGTAGGTATTGCTGGCGAGATCGCGGAACAGAACCTTGCGGTATTCAGGGTGAATATGGGGGCGCATGATTGCCTCTTTTGTTATGTTATAACAAGAGATGGATAATGCGATGGATGAGAATCAATATCAACTGTTTTTTCCATGATGACAGCGATGGGGGAAAATCGGGGCCGTTCGGCTGCACATCGTCAGCGAGAAGGTGTGAGCGGTGAGGGCCTATGTGCAGCCACCATCTTTACTTTTTAAAAATACTGTATAAAAATACAGTAAACTATCATGGAGACGTACCTTATGCGCCTGGAAATCATCATCGACAGAAAACACCAGATCCCCACCTCGACCATGGAGGCCTTGCGCCAGGAGCTGCTCAAGCAACTGGGTGAGCGCTTTCCCGATCTGCATGTGCGGGTGGCACCGGGTAGTGCCATGGCTCTGACGGTCAGTCGCGCCAGCAAGGAAGACAAGGAGCTGGCCGAAGCCATGGTGCAGGAGGTGTGGGAAAACGCCGATAGCTGGATGCCGGAAGAAGAGGCTCTGGAGGCCTGAAGATAAGCTCTCAGCGGCAAACATCGTCGTGATCCACCAGGGCGCGAGGAGGAACCTCCAGTCGGGTGATGATCCCTGTACCGGCTTTGCCGAACCGCTCTTCAAAACACGCAGCCATGGGCTGCGTGTTGCGTTGATGGGGTAAGCGCATGACCATGAAGGCGAAAGGCGAAAGGCGAAAGGCGAAAGGCGAAAGGCGAAAGGCGAAAGGCGAAAGGCGAAAGGCGAAAGGCGAAAGGCGAAAGGCGAAAGGCGAAAGAGTAATGTTTCTGGCTGCGCTCAGAGTCCCGCCCAACGCTTGAGGCTGTCGACTTGCACTCGTTGGGTGGCCTGTGCGATGTCGCCATTGGCACGCAGTGCCTTGAGGGCGGTGGGGAGCGCCGTGCGTACCTCGTCCGCCGTCATGCCCGGTTGCAATGCCGGGTGGTAGGCAAGCTTGAGCAACACGTAATCGAGCCCGGTCAGAAAGCTGTCGATGCTGCTGTCATTGAAGATGGAGGGGAACACCTTGTCCGAGTCGTTGGGCAGCCCCATCACCTGGCTCAGCTCTTCCACCACGCAATCCAGAAAACGGCCCTTTGCCCGGCTGTAATCCACCGGAATGATGATGGTGGCACGGGTGATCTCGTAGCGAGCGTTGGTGGCGAAATTGGCCAGGCAGATCCCCTCCTTGAGGGCGATGCGCACCGACTCGTCCTGGCGCATGGTGCGTGCAGCCCAGCTCGCCATCTGTTTGTGCCGGGTCATGATGAGGGTGAGATTGGGGTTGTCGCTGACAATCTCGATGGGGTGACCGGTGATCCTGCTCAGGTGACGGGTCTGTACCTTGACGACCTCGGCCTGTAGCGGCTTGTCGCCGAATTCGTTGACGAGCTTGAGACGCACGGGGCCCGGCCAGCGGGAGAAGTGCTCCTGTTGTTCATGGCCATACTCCCGTTTCATGGCGATTTCCATGAAGCTCTGGACAAGGTAGTCATCACGTTGCCAGCGTTCGGTGGCCGACAGCGGCAGGGAGAAGAGCCAGAGCATCAGCCCCGGGAGCAACCAGTGCCCATGGCGAACGGGCTGGACAGGTGTGTGCCATGGGCGCATCTTGCCTCCTTGCAAGGGGATCAGCGGGCGGTACGCTCGATATCACGCCAGGTGAGCCAGAGCCTGAGATCGAACTCCAGTTGATGATAGTCCGGTTCCATGTGCTGGCAGAGCTGGTAGAAAGCCTTGTTGTGATCCTTCTCCTTCAGGTGGGCCAGCTCATGCACCACTATCATCTTGAGAAAGGCGGGATGGGCCTCCTTGAACAGGGCGGCGATGCGGATCTCGTTCTTGGCCTTGAGCTTGCTGCCCTGCACCCGGCTGACATAGGTGTGCAGTCCCAGGGCATCCTTGATCACGTTGATCTTGCCGTCGAAGATCACCTTGGAAAGCGGCGCGGAGCTTTTCAGGTAGCGGTTCTTCAGCTCCATGGTATAGGCGAGCAGCGCCTTGTCGCTCTGGACGAGGTGGGTTTGCGGGTAGCGCTTGGCCAGCATCTCGCCGAGTTTGCCCGCCGCAATCAACTGCTGTACCTGAGCCTTGAGTGGCTCCGGATAGCCCCCCAGATAAGTCAGCTCCGCCATGATTCTTCCCTCTGCCGCAAAAAAGAGCGCCATTGTAGTCAGGATGGGGCCCCTTGAACATGGTCGGCCCCCCTCTTTATGACGACAACGAAAAGGGGCCACCACCAGGATGGCCCCTTCTGTGTGCCTGATTAGCGGCGCCGGTACAGGCCCGGGTCCACCTCTTCATACTGGGCTGCCAGATACTGGTAGAAGGCAAGGTGGGAGGGGGAGGTCGGAGTCTTGAGCTCCTGTGCCACCCGCTCCGGTTTGGCGATGATGAATTTGGGTTGTTGGCGCTGGATGTCAGCCAGCACCCGCTCGCGCACATCGTAGGGCGGGTTGACGTTGGCAAAGAACAGATAGGCGGAGGCCGGCTGGCGATCGGTCCAGAGGTAGTATTGCGGCTGGATGCCATCGACCCAGATCTTGTCGGTGGGCGCCGTCTCGGCCAGGATACGATCGACCCTGACCTGGGCGGGGGGATTGAACGGCCTGCCCTTGAGATTGCCTTCCCAGGCGTTGTTGACCAGCAGCGCCAGCATGGCCAGCGAGGCGAGCCAGGGGGTGGCGCTTCGCACGTCCCAGGCGCGCCAGAGCGGGACCAGAATGAGCACGTGCAAGGCCCACAGCAGGCTGTTGCCGAGCACCTCGCGCACCCGCTCCAGAGACCACTCCTTGGTGCTCCAGCCATAGCCGAGCTGCTGGGCCAGCAACCAGCTGGCGGTCAGCACCACCAGGGAGATGCAAAGTAGCCCCAGGGCATCGGATCGCTGCTCGCTTCTGTCCAGCAGGCAGGCGAGCGGCAGCAGGCCAAGCTGCAGATAGAGCACGTCATAGTGATCGAACACATGGCCGGAGACCGAGTTGGCGATCAGGGTGAACAGCACCCCCAGCAGGGTGGCGCACAGCGCGGGGAGATACCACTCCTGGCGGCGCCCGAGCATCAGCACGAGGAAGGCGGGCAGCAGCATGATGAGGCCGGTGCGCAGCAGACCGACGGCGCCCACCTCAGGAGAGAAGCCGTTGCCGTAGCTCCCTTCAAAGAAGATGCCGAAGGCGTAGTATTTGAACTCGGCCAGCACGTCGTGGTGCTGGAAGTAGGCATAGAGCGGGCCGCCGACGAGGGCCAGTCCAAGCAGGCTGGAAAAGAGCAGGGCAAAGGCGCAGCGCCACTGCTCGCGCAGGCACCAGTGACAGAAGAGCACCAGATACCAGGCACCCCAGAAGGCGCCGTTGTTGGTGCGCATCCAGGCCACGATGGCGAAGGTGAGTGCGGCGACCAGGGCCGGTCCCCAGCTGAATCGCTTGTCCAGCAGCATGGTGATGAAAGCCCACTGGGCGATGAGGGCCAGATGGAATGTCCAGTCCTCTGTCATGTTGCCGTAGTAGTAGCGAGTGCTGTAGAGCGCCAGCAGGGCCAGCATGCTGCCAAGTCGCGCCCGCACCGAGAGCCCGAGCTGCGAAAAAGCCTGCCAGCTCGCCATGAGGCCCAGCCAGCAGAGCACCCACTCCAGCAGCCAGATCCCGAAGAAGCCACCAAGGCCATAGCCCAGTGCATCGAGGGCGAAGATCATGGGACCCTTGATGTCGATCATGTCCCGATAGAGTACGCCCCCCTCGCTCCACATCTTGCCCATCACCGCAAACAGGGAGGCATCAAATCCCGGGGCCATGCCGTGGAACAGCGGATTGCGCAGACAGAACAGCAGAGCCATCAGGGCGGTGAGCAAGATGACCGACGGCCTGATCCCGGGATTGTGGCGGTGCGGGGTAAAGCGGATGGCATGATTCATGGGTGACCTGTTCCTGCGGGAAAGACTGAAAAAGCGGGCTTATCTTGCCGAGCCGGGCTGCACGATGCAATGGAAGAAGTGTAGGCACCTGAAATAATTCGTAAAAGTATCGTTTTCACGCCTCTGGCTGCACTGGCAGGCCCCATCACAAGACAGGGCTGGCGCAGTCGGGCGTCACAGCCTGAGGTTGCATGGTAGGGGGCCTGCGCCTGGGAGCGGATCAGGATTCCCCTATGCGGGGGAAAGGCGGCACCGACCCGGGATGGGCCGGTGCCAGATTCACTGGCCGTGATACTCCACCAAGGCCGGCAGGGGGCTGAGTTCCGGCAGGTGGCGTGCCCAGCGCAGGAAGGCATCCGCCAGGGTGATGCCGAGCTCCTGATTGTGCTGGGTCAGGGTGCGGGCAAGGGCCGTGTAGCCCTCCTTGCCGGAGGCGGTATAGGCACTGGAGACCCCGCGATAGATGGCATCCGGCTCGACGTGCTGCCACTGACCCGGGCTGGCTTCCCATTCCAGGCGAGTGATCCTCTCCCCTTTGGGTCTGTCGGCCTGATAGCAGAAGCGCACCCCGGCGGTATAGGGGAAGCTGCCGCTGCCATTGCCCGTCCCCCCGTTGTTGGTGGCGTTGTCGATGGCCCCCTCCAGCGCTTCGGCCAGTTCATGGCCGTGCACCCGGTAGAGGGTGAGGGGAATGGCAAAGGGCAGCAGGCGTCCGGCAACGTCTGCTTCGGTCAGGGGGCCGGGCTCGAGGGAGCAGCGTACGCCCCCGGCATTGTGCAGGGCAAAGTCCACCTGACCCACCTGTTCGCGGGCACTGGCCAGCATGGCACTCGCTACCAGGGGGGCGACCTGGCTGCCGGCGGGCAGGCTGTCATCGGGCAGGCGCTGGTGATGGAGCGGATCAGCGAGCCGGGTCACCACGCGCCGGGTCATGGTTTCGAGCTCGGGGCGATAGCGTCTGGCCAGATGCTGCTCGAGCTCGGGGGCCGGTTCGCAGAAGTGCAGCCCCGCAGGAGGCGGGGAAGCAAAGGGCCAGGGATCCCAGGGTAACCACTCCAGCTGGCCGCGGCTTTGGCACACGCGTCCCTGCTCGTCGAAGGTGAGTTCGCACACCCCGAGACAGAGGGCGCTGTGGGCGGCGTGCAGGATGGCCACCCCGTTCACCATGAGGGGATAGCTGCCTTCGCTGTCGAGCCCGAGCGGCGCCAGATCCCCCAGCAGGCTGTGGGTGTGTCCGCCGACGATGAGGCTGAGCTCGGGGAAGCGGGTCGCCAGTCGCTTGTCCTGCGCCAGACCCAGGTGGCTGAGCAGGATAATGTGCTGGATGCCGGCGGCCTTGATCTCGCCGAGGGCACGGCTCAAGGTCTCTTCGATACCGTGGAAACGGGTGTGGGGATCGGGGCTCGCGATGGCGGCCATCTGCGGCAGCGTGATGCCGAGCAGGGCGAAGGGCACGTCGTCGATGACGCGCTTGTGCCAGGGGCGGCTTGCGTCAAACAGCTGCGGCAGTCCCTGCAGCCGCAGCGGGGCATCGGCGGGCTCCTGACGGTTGTCGATGTTGGCGGCGAGCACCGGGAAATCGAGCTGGCGCAAAAACTCCACCAGCGGCCCGTTGCCCAGATCGAATTCGTGGTTGCCGATCACCATGGCATCCGGTCGCAAGAGGGCCAGCAGGTCCGCATTGGCCCGCCCTTTGAAGCGATTGAAGTAAAGTGACCCCTGGAAGGTATCGCCGCCATGCAGCAGCAGGCAGGTCTGGCCGGCTGCCTCGGCCTGTTGGCGCAGGGCGGTGAGCCGGGTCAGGATGCGGCCATAGCCGCCGCACTGGGTGCGCCATTCGGACTCGCCATCGGGGGAGAAGCGCATGGGGGCGCCATCGAAATGGGAGTGGCAGTCGCTGAAGTGGGCAAGTTGAACCGTCATACTCAAGGCTCGGTCCTCCTTAGGAAAAAAGAGCACCGAGTCTACTGCATGGGGTGGGGGGGATACCAGCCCGGCGGCAGCCGGGCCGGTAAAGAGTCAGGCGGGAACCATGATCTGGGTGGCGAGGATCACTACCAGCAGGCCGACGGCCACCGGCAGCGAGGTACGTTTGACCACCTCGAACGGAGAGAGATTGCCCATCCCCGCACAGGCGACCACCACCCCGGAGACCGGCGAGATGGTGCGGCCGAGGTTGGATGCCTGCAGCATGGGGATCACCAGATAGGCCGGGTTGACGCCGAGGCTGGTGGCCAAATGGGGGATGAGCTCAACGAAGGCGTAGAAGGGGGCGTTGCCGGAACCCGTGGTGAAGGCCGCCAGGGTGGTGATGACCACCAGCACCAGCATGATGACGATGCCGCCGGTACCGAAGCTCTGGGCCAGATCCAGGAGGTTGGCGATGAAACCAAGCCCCATCAGACCCTGGGCAAAGACCCCGGCACCCACCAGCAGCATCACCACGCCGGCGAAGGCGTCGGCCATGTTGCGCCAGCACACCTGCAGCCCGTCCAGCAGCTCGCGGCCGTTGCGCTTGCGCACCAGCTCCAGCAGGGCGGCCAGCACCAGGCAGATGACGATGATGGTGACGATATCGAGCTTGGGCCCCAGTTTGCCGTCAAACAGCAGCACACCGATGATGGGGGTGAAGGGGAGGATGGCGTAGAAGCCGGGGGCGTCGGTGACGAGATCGCTCGGGGCGACCGCGGCGTTGTGCTCCCCGGCCTTCTGATCCAGATAACGCTGCCAGAAGAAGTGGGTCACCGCCATGGCGGCGATGGCCACCAGGGAAATGGGCAGGGTCAGCTTGAAGGCAAACTCGATGAGCTCCATGTTCGCGGCCTGGGCGGCCATCACCACGTCCCCCGAGGTGGGGGAGAGGATGATGGCGGCCGGCGAGGCGCACACCGCCGCCGCCGCGCCACGGGAGATCCCCATGTTGACCATCAGCGGGAAGAGGGTGGCCATCAGCAGAACCCCGAGGCCGGTTGCGGAGCTCACCGCCAGCGACATGGCGCAGGCGACCAGATAGGCGGCCACCAGCAGGATGTAGGGGGACTTGATGACACCGAGGGGTTTGCTCGCGAGCTTCACCAGTATGGTGTTGGCGCCGATGTGGCTCATGTAGCCGGCAAAGCCGCACAGCACCATGATGAGCATGCCGAGGCCACCCCCCCTGTCGACCAGCAGGAAGCGCACGTATTCGAAGATGTCGGTGGCCATGTGGCCGGTGGAGGGGACGCTCGCCGGCAGCACCGCCTTGCCCATCAGGGCGGTGATCGCCAGCAGCAGCAGGCCGCCGCTGAGCAGTACCCCGGTGGCGGAGTAGCCCTTGAAGATGTAGCGACCCACGGCCAGGGTGACCAGGGTGCCGATCAGGAGTTCTATCATAAAACCTTCCCAAGAGTTGAAATGAGGGGGTGGCCTGCCAGGGCTCACCAGAGGGTTGCGCTGGACTATCCGGCATCGGCCAACAAAAACACTACGGATATTACCCACTAAGGAGTATTTCACCATCCATTCGATGGCAGCTTGTGATCTCGACTGCAAATCCCCGCCTGAGCCGGGGTGATGACTCGCACGTTTGCAGCAACCGGGTGCCAAGAGCGGATGACAGGGGGCTGGATCAGGGGTAATCTCCCAATCGGGTTATTAATGCATTGATTATTAATTGAAATTAAGCCGGGACTCACAAGGAGCAAAGCCGCGGACAGATGGGACTCTTCAGCAAGACAGGGGTGACGGTGGCCCTCATTTATGCCGCCTCAATCGGTGCTGTACCTTCCCACTATGCCGGTGTGAAGGTCGCCCCCGATATCAAGGTCGACTTCCAGTTCTATCGGGTCTCCGGGGCCGATGTGGGGGCCGTGATGCGCCAGATCACCGCCTTGTCGCCCACCCAGGCGGACGGGCACATCGGCAAGGCCAGTTATCAGCTCTCCTGGCAGTTGCAGACGAAGGCGACGGCGGCGCGCTGCGAGCTGGAGCAGGCCAGCGTCCGTGCCCGCATCCAGGTCAGGGTGCCCAACTGGATGGACAAGGCCCGTGCGCCCGCGAAGGAGCGCCAGAAGTGGGACAAGCTGGTGGCCGCCATGTTTGATTACGAGAGCCGTCACAAGGATATCCTGCTGGAGAGCGTGAGCCAGCTTGGCACGCGCCTCGCCCAGTTGCCGGTGACCCGGGATTGCCCAACCCTGGAGCATCAGGGCTGGCAGGCAGGGCAGGCGGTGCTGGAGGCCACCCGGGCGCGGTTCGACACCCTGGCCAGCCAGACCGATCAGGGGCGCAAGCTGGGGGTCGTCTGGCCCAGGGCTGGCTGATGACACGTGTACAGGCCCATGGACGCTCATGGGAAACATAAAAAAAGGTTCATCGCGGCTTTCCGGGGAAGGCCGCCTTGATTTTCAGAAAAAAGTATTCTGAGTCCCTAAATCCATATGCCATACGCTTTATCACTTTGATCTTGTTGTTCACCCCTTCCAGCACACTCGTGTGCATCGGGTAGTTTGCACTCGCCAGGATCCCCCGCATATATTTCGATAAATTTTGACCAAATCGTTGCAGCGGCGCTAGCCCGCTTTCCTTCACCTGCCGCATCCAGCTCCGCCATCGTCGCCATCCTTCCCACACGCTCGGCGCATACCAGATGCCCTTCAACGCCTCTTTCAGCACGTACACCATCGCCAGCGGTTGA
>NZ_JAGKRH010000071.1:0-67973 GCF_017939245.1 Aeromonas sp. PrichA-15
GGGACACGCCGTTTTAGCCTGTGGAGGCGTGGTGCAATCAGGCCGCCCGATGAAGCAGGAACCCGGTACTGCGCGAGCAGCTATCACCCAGTAATGGGAATCCCCCTCCTGTGACGCGAAGCGCTAAGGTGGGGGAGGATGTCAAAGAACATGACCAAGACGACAAACACCAGGATCCCCAGGGCAATGTAGTCAAGTACCATCGATTTCTCCCGTCTGAGTCGCTAACAATGCTTCGATTGTCGAGTCGAGGCTTCGGCAATAATGACAGCATATGCCGTCGGTGCAAGTCTGCAATCGGAGAGTTGGTGTGGCGGTACAGGCATGGTTCATCGGTTGCTCATTTAACACACAAAATTGATTTGGTTAGATAAAATCAAGCAGCAATGGATGCCCGGGCAAGGTGAGAGGTGAACCTGATGAACGAATGGTGCAGTGGCAAAGGATGGCGGCTTGGCCTGTTGCTGATCTGCCTGTTGTGGTCCCGCCTCGGCTGGACCGCCGAACCCAGAATGGAGCCCAATGAGCAGGAGTTGGCACAGACCCTGGTCCTGCTTCATGAACCCATCGTCATGCTGACGGCTAAATATGGCAACCTGGATGGGGCGGCCAGGGTACGGCTGGCCCATGAGCGAGTTCAGTGGATGGAGCCAAGCGACCTCATGACGCCTGTGGCCGTGACGAAAGGCAGTCGACACGGCCAGGAGAGCCGGGAGTTTCTGGTCAATGGCAAGCGCATTCTGGTGCTGCTGGAAGGGGACCTTGATGAATTCGACGAGCTGACCCTGGATCAGGCGGCCGAACGTGTCCTGCATCGGCTCGACGGCGTGCGCATCAAGTATCTCGAGCTGCACTCGACCCCCTATTTGCTCAGAGCCGTCGGCTTGGCGGTGGTGGTCAGCCTGATCTTCTTCGGCCTCATCTGGCTGTTGCAGCGGGGGCATCGGCGAGTCAGAAAGTGGCTGGCCAACCGCCTGTTGCTGCAGAAGGGGCTGGTCCCCCACTCCTGGCGCCAGGTCACCGGGAATGTCGAGGTCCGCTTGCTCGGCCTCATCACGCTGCTGCTCATCTTCATGCTCACCTATGGCTGGCTGACCTATGTGCTCGGCCTGTTCCCCCAGACCCGGGCCTGGAGCTATCAGCTTGGGGAATCCCTGTTTGCCCTGTGTGGCGACATGCTGGAGGGCATGATTGCCGCCATGCCCGGTCTGGTAACCGTGTTGCTTATCGTGGTCATCACCCGTTTCTTCATCAAGATGCTGGCCATCCTCTTCGACCGCATCGAGCGTGGCCAGTTTCGGGTGCAGGGTTTGCACGCCGAGACCATAGGCGCCACCCGGCGACTGCTGTCAGTGGTGATCTGGCTGTTTGCCCTGACCGTGGCCTACCCCTATCTGCCGGGTGCGGATTCCGATGCCTTCAAGGGGATCAGCGTCTTCTTCGGTCTGATGGTGACACTGGGATCGGCCGGTATCATGAACCATGCCATGAGCGGCCTGGTGCTCATTTACTCCCGCGCACTGCGGCCAGGGGATCTGGTGCAGATCGGCGAGGTGGAGGGGATGGTGAGCGAGCTCAATGCCCTCTCGACCAAGCTGGTGACGCGCCAGGATCACGAGGTCACGCTGCCCAATGCAGTGGTGGTGGGGGGCAAGGTGGTGAACCTGACACGGCTGGCGGGCGAGAAGGGGGTGGCCCTGTTGACCAAGGTGACCATCGGTTATGACACCCCCTGGCGTCAGGTACATGCCATGCTGGAGCTGGCCGCGCGGCGCTGCACCCGGCTCAATCAGGATGAAGCTCCCCTGGTGCGGCAGTTGCATCTGCAGGATTGGTATGTGGAGTACGAGTTGCAGGTGAGGATGAAGGCAAGCGAACTCCCTGCGGTGGTCAAGACGGAGCTTCATGGCCATATTCAGGATGTCTTCAACGAGTTCGGGGTGCAGATCATGTCCCCCAACTTCATTGCCCAGCCGGAACAGGCTGTGCTGGTGGCCAGGGAGCAGTGGTATCAGGCGCCGGCCCGGGCGCCCGATTCCGCCGAGCCCCCCGCCAGAGAGTGACCACAAAAAACAGAGGCCCGGCAGCAATGCCGGGCCTCTTGTCATGAAGAGAAGCTGATGCCTCAGCTCTCCTTGGCCTCTCTCAGTTGGGAGGGCCTGAATTTTACCAGGAAGGCGAGGGTGATGAGGGCGGTGCTCACCAGACCGATGATGGTGGAAACATTCATCTCGAGGCCGAAACCGATGGGGGCGTTGGCCAGGTAGGTGATGACCACTGCGGTCATGAAGATGGCGGGAATGGTGCATACCCAGTGCAGCTTGCCTTCCTTGATGAGGTAGGCGGCCGCAGCCCACAGCATGATGACGGCGGTGGTCTGGTTGGCCCAGCCGAAGTAGCGCCAGATCACCCCGAACTCTGCCTTGGAGATGATGAAGCCAAGGATGAACATGGGGATGGCGATGAGCAGACGCTTGGCCATGGGCTTCTGGGTCAGGTTCAGGAAGTCCGCCACGATGAGGCGGGCGCTGCGAAACGCGGTGTCACCGGAGGTGATGGGCAGGATCACCACGCCGAGGATCGCCAGGATGCCGCCCACGGTACCGAGCAGGCTGGTGGAGACTTCGTGCACCACGGCAGAGGGGCCGCCGCTGGCCAGGGTGGCGTTGAGTGCCTCGGTGCTGTCGTAGAAGGAGAGACCCAGGGTGCACCAGATGAGGGCGATGATGCCTTCCCCAATCATGGCCCCGTAGAAGATGAAGCGGCCGGAGCTCTCGTTCTGCATGCAGCGCGCCATCAGCGGGGACTGGGTGGCGTGGAAACCGGAGACCGCACCACAGGCGATGGTGATGAACAGCAGCGGCCAGAGCGGCAGATCCGTCGGGTGCAGGTTGGAGAAGTCCATCCCGGTGTTGTAGAAGCCCTTGCCGGAGACGATGAGGCCGATGATGAGGCCGACCGACATGAAGACCAGCAGCGCACCGAAGATGGGGTAGAAGCGGCCGATGATCTTGTCGATGGGGACGATGGTCGCGAGGATGTAGTAGGCGAAGATGGCCGCAATCCAGTAGACCAGATCGGTGGAGGTGAGGTTGGCGAGCAGGCCCGCCGGGCTCAGGACGAAGACCACGCCCACCAGCATCAGGAGCACCACGGCAAAGAGGTTCATGAAGTGCTTGGCGGCGGTGCCCAGGTGCTCACCGACCACGGTCGGCACCGAGGCGCCCCTGGCGCGTACCGACAGCATGCCGGAGAAATAGTCGTGGACCGCACCGGCGAAGATGCAGCCAAAGACGATCCAGAGCATGGCGACCGGACCATAGAGGGCACCCAGGATGGGGCCGAAGATGGGGCCGACGCCGGCGATGTTGAGCAGTTGAACCAGGTAGACCTTCTTGTCCGACATGGGGACATAGTCCACCCCGTCCGCCATGGTGATGGCGGGGGTCTTCAACTCGGGTTTGGGCCCGAATATCCGTTCGATGAATTTGCCGTATATGAAGTAGCCGGCTATCAACAAGCCGACACAGAGGAAGAACCAGATCATTGCTACGCTCCTGCTTTGTTATTTTTTGGTGTGCGCAGCCAGTGTAGGTGGGGACTTCTGTTAACGGCAGGTGAAAGGGGGTGAGCGGCGACATGGCGACCCGAGTGGTTGCCCGCTGTGATCCGGCGCACATCGCACCCCGCTTTATTCCAGTCCCAGCTCGTCTTTTAGCTCCTTGAGGTAGCGGCGGCTGACCGGTACCCGGGCCCCGCTCGGGGTCACGATCTCCGCCAGTTGATTCTCCAGCAAACGGATTTCGAAGATGGCGGCCGGGGCCACCAGATACTGGCGGTGACAGCGCAGCAGCGGGGTCTTCTCCTCGAGGGACTTGAGGGTGAGCTGGGTGTGAAACAGCTCGCCCTGGCAGGCGACATGGACGCCGCCGAGATCGGAGAAGGCGTACTCCACCTGGGAGGTTGGGAGCAGCCGCACCCGGTTGTGCAGGTATCCGGGGATATGGTGGATGGTCGGGGCCAGGGTCCCGACCGGTTGCGGGGTGATGTCCTGCCTGAGCCGCGCCAGGGTCTTGGCGAGGCGCGCCGGCTCCACCGGCTTGAGCAGGTAATCGAAGGCGTTCTCCTCGAACGCCTGGATGGCGTACTCGTCAAAGGCGGTGACAAAGACGATGCGGGGCAGGGGATCGAGCATGGCCACCAGCTCCATGCCGCTGAGTTTGGGCATCTGGATATCGAGAAACACCACATCCGGCTTGAGTTGCTGGATGAGGCCGAGCGCCTCGATGGCGTTGCCCGCCATGCCCAGGATCTCGATGTCGGGATCGCTGGCCAGCAGCTCTGCCAGTTCTTCGCGGGCATAGGGCTCGTCATCGACGATCAGGGTGCGGATCATGTCATCTCCTTGGCGGTGGTGCGGGGTTGTCGTGGGAGTGTCAGGGAGACCCGGGTCCATTGCTCCGGCTCCCACTGGACGTCAATGCCATAGCGCTCGCCAAAGGCGCTCTTGAGGCGCTTGTCCACCAGGCTCATCCCCAGACCATCCCCCTGGCCGGATGGCTGCCAGGCCCCGGCGTTGTCTTCGACGCAAAGGGTGATCGCCTCGGGGGTTTCCCTCGCGAAGAGGCGAAGTCGCCCCTCTCCCAGCAGGGAGCAGATGCCGTGCTTGATGGCATTCTCGATGAGGGGCTGCAGGGTGAAGCTCGGCAGTTGCACCTCGGCAAGGTGGGGCGGGATCTCGTTGATGACGGTGAGCCGCTCGCCAAAGCGGGCCTGCTCTATCTCCAGGTAGGAGAGGCAGTGCTCCTGCTCCTCACGCAGCGTGGTCAGGCCGCTCTGGCGCTTGAGGTTGTTGCGAAAGAAGCGGGAGAGGTGCAGCAGCAGCTCCCGTGCCCGTCCCGGATCGCGGCGGGTAATGGCGCTGATGGTGTTGAGGGTGTTGAACAGGAAGTGGGGGTTTATCTGTGCCTGCACCAGCTTGAGCTCGGATTGCACCAGCAGGCGTTGCTGCTGCTCCAGGCGGCCTGCCAGCAGTTGCTGGGACAACAGGTTGGCGATCCCTTCTCCCAGGGTGTGATTGATCTTGAGGAAGAGCCGCTTCTTGGGCTCATAGAGTTTGATGGTGCCGATCACCCCCTCGTCACCCTGCAGGGGGATCACCAGCACGGAGCCGAGCTGGCACTGGGGGGAGATGCTGCAACGATAGGGCTGGCTGTTGCCATCGGCGAACAGCACCTTGTTCTGGGCGATGGCTTGCAGGGTGATCGCCGAGGTGATGGGGGTGCCCGGCTTGTGGTGATCTTCTCCGGTGCCGATGAAGGCGAGGATCTTGTCGGTGTCCGTGATGGCGACGGCGCCGACGCCGGTCTCTTCCTGAACGATATGTGCTATCTTGCCGCTGGCCTCCGGAGTGAACCCCTGGCTCATGATGCCGACGGTACGGTTGGCGATGGTGAGCGCCTTGGCGGAGAAGACCCGGGAGAACTTTTCGTACATCCGCTGCTGGTCGCGGATCATGCTGATGAAGAGCGCCGCCCCGCAGGAGTTGGCGAGGATCATGGGGGTGGCGATGGTGCGCACCAGCAGCAGGGACTTGTCGAAGGGGGTGGCGACCAGCAGGATGATCACCATCTGCATGATCTCGGCCACGAAGGTGGTAAAGAAGGCGACCCTGGGTGCAAAGAGGTCATTGACCCTGCCTGCCCGCATCAGCCGCCAGTGCACCAGCCCCCCCAACAGCCCCTCGCAGGTGGTGGAGATGGCGCAGGCGAGATCGGTGAACCCCCCCAGAGTATAGCGGTGCAGGCCGCCGGTCAGCCCCACCAGGAATCCCACCAGGGGGCCGCCCAGCAGTCCCCCCAGTACGGCACCGACCGCCCGGGTGTTGGCGATGGCGTCATCGATGTCGAGGCCCACATAGGTTCCCAGGATGCAAAAGCAGGAGAAGATGACATAGATGAGCACCTTGTGGGGCAGCCTGACGGAGTAGTTGGCCAGGGGACGCAACAGGGGGCTTTTGGAAAAAAGGTAGGCGATGACCAGGCTGACGCTCATCTGCTGGAGCAGAGAGAGGACTAGTTGCATAAAAAAGCTTCCTCAAACACCACGCCGGAGCCGGGCGTTGTCATGACGCAGGGTGAGCCTGAGCCCGTCTTGATGCGGGCTGCGGGCTGAACGCTGCGGCAGTTTGCCAGAATGGAAAAATAAAACCATATAAAATCAGCACGTTAAATTGATATTTGTGTAATCGATGCCCGCTTGATATTGCTGATGCGAGCATGAAGGTATCCACCGGATACGCCACACGGAGGTGGCATGCTCCGCCCGGCCATCGGCTGGGCGTTTTTTATCCAGCTCCAATGGTGGACGATTTCGAGGGGACCTGAGCAATTATTCAGGTTTGTCCAATGAGTTATCCCCAGCTTCTGGGGATAACTCAGAAGGCGAAATAGTAACAGACCCGCCGACCCAGACCGAAAAAGGCGCGTTGCGCGTCGTCCAGCTCTTCCTGTCTGAGGGTGGCGACGATGCTTCGCGCATCTTCCCGCAGATCGATCATGGCCACCCCTTCCGGCCGCTGCCCCTTGAGGTAGGGCAGCACCTTGGGTCTGAGGGGCATGCTGGGCTCGGTGGAGAGCACCAGGGCCAGGGCATCGTCATCCAGGCGCACCAGGGAACCCGGCGGATAGACCCCCAGCACCTTTATCAGCAACCTGACCTGGGTTTGCTCGAACTTCTTCTGGGAGAGCTTGTAGAGCTGGCCGATCACCTGGCTGGGCCCCGGCGGGTTGAGGCCGCTGCGCGGATGAAGCCGCTCGTCATAGTGATCCACCAGCCCGATGAGTCGGGCGAGGGGGGGGATCTTGTCGCCCTTCAGCCCGAGGGGAAAGCCGCTGCCATCGAGGCGTTCGTGATGCAGGTAGGCGACCTCGCGGATCCTGGGTTCGAAAGCCTGCAACTGGTTGAGCATCTCCAGTCCGTACTGGGGGTGCATGTTGAGGAAATTCTGCTCCGCCTTGCTGAGCTCCCCCCGCTTCTGGATGATCTGGCTCGGGATCTTGAGCTCGCCGATGTCGTGGAGCAGGCCCGCCAGACCGGTCTCCTCGATCTCGACGGGATTCATGCCAAGCTCCCGTGCCATCAGCATGGCGATGAAGGCCACGCTCAGGCTGTGTTGCAGCAGGATATCCGTGTTCTGGCTGCGGATAAGGTGCAGACCGAGCGGCCCCTGGTGTTCTGCCAGACGGGCGGCGGTGCTGCGCACTATCTGTACGGTATTGGCCAAGCCTTCGTCCGGTTTGAGGTTGAGGGCGCCAAGGGCGTCGCGAAGATCTGACAGGGATTGACCGAACGCCTTGTCCGCGATGCGAAGGGAGCGCCTGAACGCCTTTTCGTCGAAGGTGGGGCCCTCAGAAGAGGAGGTGGTATCCCCCGTGTCGCTCATCTCAAGAGAGGGGACGGGTTCGGCCCGCAGCAGGGGCTCGACCGGCAGATCGCTCTTGTCGGGATCCACCATCAGCAGGGTCAGGTCGAGGTGGCGGATGATGTCGAGCTGTTGCTGGTCCTTGATTTTGAAGGCGTTGAACATGAAAGGGTGGCTCGTCCATCCCGTGGGAAGATGGATGTAGTGGCCGACTCTCAACTGCTCGATGGAGGCCTGTATCAGCGCCATGGACTAGCTCTTCTGTCGAATTTGCCTATCAACAAGCTAGCAAAATTAAACAGATAGACAAACAAAAAAGCCCGCGCATGTGCGCAATGCTGTTCAGATAAGCACTTTTTTGACTGATTATTCATAAATTGGATTTGAGTTGAGGGGGCAAGGCTGTGTCCAGTCGATCTTCCTCCAGCCTTTATCCAGCGGGGCTTGCAATAGAAAGAGGGAGGCATCATGCCTCCCTCGCTTTTTTGTCCTGATACTACGTGGACTGGAACTCAAATTCTCTTAAGTGAACAGCATTGCGCGCATGTGCGCGGGCTCTTGTCATCCGTGGCGTTTATCAGGCCTTGGATTTTTTCTTGTTGTCCACCTTGGTGTCGACCTTGGCTGCAACCGGGGCGGCAGCAGGGGCTTCCTCGATGAAGGGACGGCCGTAGTAGGTGTCCATCAGGATGGCTTTCAGCTCGGTGATCAGCGGGTAGCGCGGGTTGGCGCCGGTGCACTGGTCATCGAAGGCTTCCAGCGCCAGCTGGTCTACCTTGGCCAGGAAGTCCGCTTCGTTCACGCCGGCTTCGCGGATGGAGGCCGGGATCCCCAGGGTGGCCTTCAGCTCGTCCAGCCAGGTCAGCAGCTTCTCGATCTTGGCGGCGGTACGGTCACCGGCAGCGGTCAGGCCCAGGTGGTCAGCCACTTCGGCGTAGCGACGGCGAGCCTGCGGACGGTCGTACTGGGAGAACGCGGTCTGCTTGGTCGGGTTGTCGTTCGCGTTGTAGCGGATGACGTTGCTGATCAGCAGGGCGTTGGCCAGACCGTGGGGGATGTGGAACTCCGCACCCAGTTTGTGGGCCATGGAGTGGCACACACCCAGGAAGGCGTTGGCAAACGCGATACCAGCGATGGTGGCGGCGTTGTGCACCTTCTCGCGGGCAACCGGGTCGTTGGCGCCGTTGATGTAGCTGGAGGGCAGGTACTCTTTGAGCAGTTTCAGGGCTTGCAGCGCCTGACCGTCGGAGTATTCGTTGGCCAGCACGGAGACATAGGCTTCCATGGCGTGGGTCACTGCGTCGATACCACCGAAGGCACACAGGGATTTGGGCATGCCCATCACCAGGTTGGCATCCACGATGGCCATGTTCGGGGTCAGCTCGTAGTCGGCCAGCGGGTACTTCATGCCGGTGGCGTCGTCGGTCACGACCGCAAACGGGGTCACTTCAGAACCGGTACCGGACGTGGTGGTGATACAGACCAGTTCGGCCTTCACGCCCATTTTCGGGAACTTGTAGATACGCTTGCGGATGTCCATGAAGCGCATGGCCAGGTCTTCGAACGCGGTATCCGGGTGCTCGTACATGACCCACATGATCTTGGCGGCATCCATGGGTGAACCACCACCCAGGGCGACGATCACGTCCGGCTTGAAGGAGTTGGCCATCTCGGCGCCCTTGCGGACCACGGACAGGGTGGGGTCGGCTTCCACTTCGTAGAAGATCTCCACTTCCATGTTCAGCTTCTTGAGCAGGCGAACCACTTCATCGGCATAGCCGTTGTTGAACAGGAATCGGTCGGTCACCACCATGGCGCGCTTCTTGCCTTCCAGGTCGCCCAGGGCGATCGGCAGGGAACCACGACGGAAGTAGATGGATTTCGGAAGTTTGTGCCACAGCATATTTTCTGCCCGTTTTGCGACTGTCTTCTTGTTGATCAAGTGCTTGGGACCGACGTTCTCGGAGATGGAGTTACCACTCCAGGAGCCGCAACCCAGGGTCA
The DNA here is from genome assembly GCF_017939245.1 of Aeromonas sp. PrichA-15. Lineage (NCBI taxonomy): Bacteria > Pseudomonadati > Pseudomonadota > Gammaproteobacteria > Aeromonadales > Aeromonadaceae > Aeromonas > Aeromonas sp. PrichA-15. The sequence goes on from NZ_JAGKRH010000071.1 coordinate 9,428, forward strand.
GGGACGGGGCCAGCGCGAAGTTGTACAGGTCACCGATACCACCCTGGGTGGAGGGGGTGTTGATGAGGATACGGGCGGTCTTCATCTTGTCGCCGAAGTACTTGATGCGGTCGGCATTGCGATCCTGGTCGGTATAGAGACCGGAGGTGTGGCCGATACCACCGATGTTGACCATGTCGCAGGCCATTTCGACGGCTTCTTCGAAGTTCTTGGCACGGAACATACCCAGCGTTGGAGAGAGTTTCTCGTGAGCGAACTCGTCTTCCGCGCAGAGTTCCAGACCTTCACCGATGAGGATCTTGGTGGTGGCAGGCACGGTCACACCGGCCATGGCGGCGATCTTGGTGGCAGGCTGGCCCACGATGTCGGCGTTCAGGGCGCCGTTGATCAGCAGCACTTTACGCACCTTGTCCGCTTCGTCCTTGGAGAGGATGTAGCCGGCGTGGGTCGCGAAACGCTCCTTGACCTGGTTGTAGATGGAGTCGACCACGATGACAGCCTGCTCGGAGGCACAGACCACGCCGTTGTCGAAGGTCTTGGACATCAGGATGGAGGCGACGGCACGCTTCACGTCGGCGGTTTCGTCGATGACGATGGGCACGTTGCCCGCACCCACGCCGATGGCGGGTTTGCCGGAGGAGTAGGCGGCCTTCACCATGCCCGGGCCACCGGTGGCCAGGATCAGATTGATGTCGTCGTGACGCATCAGGGCGTTGGAGAGTTCGACGGAGGGTTGATCAATCCAGCCGATGATGTCTTTCGGCGCACCGGCAGCCACGGCAGCATCCAGTACCAGCTTGGCAGCGGTATTGGTGGAGTTCTTGGCGCGGGGGTGCGGGGAGAAGATGATGGCATTGCGGGTCTTCAGGGAGATGAGGGCCTTGAAGATCGCGGTGGAAGTCGGGTTGGTGGTCGGTACGATACCGCAGATGATGCCTACCGGCTCGGCGATGGTGATGGTGCCCATCTCGTCATCTTCACTGAGGATGCCGCAGGTCTTCTCATCTTTGTAGGCGTTGTAGATGTATTCGGAGGCGAAGTGGTTCTTGATAACCTTGTCTTCGATGATACCCATGCCGGATTCAGCCACGGCCATCTGGGCCAGGGGGATACGGGCGTTGCTGGCGGCCAGAGCGGCGGCGCGGAAGACCTTGTCTACCTGCTCTTGCGAGAAGCTGGCGAATTGACGCTGTGCTTCTTTGACGCGGGCAACCAGTGCATCCAGTTCAGCCAAATTGGTTACTGCCATGTTTATCTCCTGATGATTTGAAAACTGTTTAGTAAGACCTTGGCAATGCCCGGCAATTATAGCCACCTTGTCAAGGCGAGAATCACCATAACGGGGTATTTACATGCCTTAGTAAACTGTTTTCTGACTCGATTATAGGGTCGGGATGTGTCAGAAAAGATTGATCTGGATCATATGTAACAAAAGAACAAAAGAAATTTTGTTTCACCCCTTATCGCACCACTATGTTACGGGAGTGTGTCATCCTTTCTTGGCATCACGAGCTGCTGTCACGCGCCCTTGAAATATCTGCTCAGGGAAGGGGATCCGATGAATTCTCGCCTTGACCGGGATGGGGGAAGGTGGCATTGCCATGATGGCGGCAGAACGCCTAGCCCCCTGACGTTTCATTTATGTTGAGAAAGGGGTTGTTGTTTTCATCCAGTCGCCCTGGCGAAACAGCACATCTGGCGGTGGCAGGGAGCTTGTCACCTCTGCACAGCCGGCCCCACTGGCACCGCACCAGGGTGAGAAAGGCCAAAATCGGGGTCACAGGAGCGGGTGGGGGCGGCAAGCAGGTGTGGTGAGAAGCAAGGGTGCCATTTGCCGAAAATATCGTTTCTTGGCTGAGGGTTGATATAACGCGCTGTCATGGCACCCGGCGATGTTAATGGTGGCCACTCTCCCTTAACAACCCGATATGTTGAATTTTGTCGATACATTAGCGGAACTAACTAAAAAGCCCCGGTAAGGGTGAGATTATTTGATTGGAGAAGGGAAAAGCCATGGTGTAAATTTACGCGTAGTTTGGGGGTTGGCCCCTTGTGGCTCGTATTGGTTCTGGATGGCGCCTATGGCAGCAATAGACTTCTCTTTATACCTGAAATTTTTCGTCGGCCTGTTTGCGATCATCAACCCGCTGGGTCTGTTGCCGGTCTTTGTGAGCCTGACGGGCCACATGTCGCCGGAGGAGCGACGCAAGACCAACACCACCGCCCACATTGCCGTGATGATCATCTTGATGGTCTCCATGTGCATGGGACAGCTCATCCTCGACAGTTTCGGCATCTCCCTGGCGTCGTTTCGCATTGCTGGTGGCTCGCTGATCACCCTGATCGCCTGGTCGATGCTGCAGGGCAAGCTGGGGGAGGTGAAGCACAACAAGCAGGAGAAGGGTGAACTGGCTGCGCGTGAATCCATTGCCGTGGTGCCCCTGGCTCTGCCGCTGATGGCCGGACCCGGTGCCATCTCCTCTTCCATCGTCTATGCCAGCCAGAAGACCCTGCCCCAGATGGCCGGCATGTTCGTGGTGGTGGTGGCGTTTGCCTGCTGCTCCTGGCTCATCTTCCGCGCCGCTCCCCTGCTGTTCAAGCTGATGGGCAACACCGGCATCAACGTGGTGACCCGTATCATGGGTCTCATCATGATGTCCCTTGGCATCGAGATCATCGTGGCGGGCATCAAGGGAGTCTTCCCCGGTCTGGTGTGAGCCAGGTCCGTTTTTGTCGGAGCCGGTCCTTGTGACCGGCTTTTTATTGTTTCTTTTTTGTTGGTCATTTCCTAGAATCGAGCGGCCTTGTACGAAAAATGACCGCTGCGGGATATTTAAATGCTGAATAAATGGTTTTAAGTTGTTTTTTTGACCATGAAAGCGGCCTGTTCCTGATGATATCTATTGCATTATCAGAATTGTCAGGGAATTATGCGGGCAGCGAGGTGTTTGTCTCGTGGATAACAAATGCATGGAATGTTCTTGTTGGAGTATGGAAATGACTCATAGAAAAACAATTATTAATACCCTTTTATTGACTGCACTTTTCGGTGGCGCCACCCTGGCTCACGCCGCCGATGTCCCCGCCGGTACCAAGCTTGCTCCCGAGCAAACCCTGGTGAAAGGCAATGGTTCCGAACCCGCCACCCTGGATCCCCAGAAAGTGGAAGGTACCCCCGAATCCAACGTATTGCGTGACCTGTTCGAAGGTCTCGTCTCCTCCGGCCCCAAGGGTGAGACCCTGCCCGGCGTCGCCGAGTCCTGGGAAACCAAGGACAACAAACATTACGTGTTCCACCTGCGCAAGGATGCCAAGTGGTCCAACGGGGATCCCGTCACCGCTCATGACTTCGTCTTTGCCTTCCAGCGCGCGGTGGATCCCAAGACGGCCTCTCCCTACTCCTGGTACATGGAGATCCCGACCATCATCAATGCCTCCGACATCATCGCGGGCAAGAAGCCGGCCGACACTCTGGGTGTGAAGGCGGTGGACGATCATACCTTCGAGGTGCAGCTGGAGAAGGCGGTGCCTTACTTCGTCAGCATGCTCTCCCACACCACCACCTATCCGGTCCCGAAGAAGGTGATCGAGAAGTTCGGTGACAAGTGGACCCAGCCCGGCAACATGGTATCCAACGGCGCCTACGTGCTGAAGGACTGGGTGGTCAACGAGCGCGTCGACGTCGAGCGCAACCCCAACTACTGGAACAACGGCAAGACCGTCATCAACAAGGTGACCTACCTGCCCATCCAGTCCACCAACGCCGAGCTGAACCGCTATCTGGCTGGCGAAGTGGATCTGACCTACAACATGCCCATCGAACGCTTCAAGCAGATGAAGAAAGAGCTGCCGGACGAAGTAAAGGTCAGCGGCTATGTGGGCACCTACTACTACCAGTACAACTTCAAGCACAAGCCGTTTGACGACGTGCGGGTGCGTACCGCCCTATCCTATGCCATCGATCGCAACGTGATCGCCGACAAGGTGATGGGCAAGGGCGAAACCCCGGGCTACACGCTCGTGCCTGACTTTGTAGATGGCTTCAAGCCGGTGGCGCCGGCCTGGTCCAAGCTGACCCAGGCAGAGCGCGATGCCAAGGCGAAAGAGCTGCTGACCGAAGCCGGTTACGGCCCGGGCAAGCCGCTCAAGTTCGAGCTGCTCTACAACACCGACGACAACCACAAAAAGGTGGCCGTGGCCGTCGCCTCCATGTGGAAGAAGCTCGGCGTGCAGGTGAGCCTGGTGAACCAGGAGTGGAAGACCTACCTGGAGACCAAGAAGCAGGGTAACTTCGACGTGGGCCGCGCCGGCTGGATTGCGGACTACAACGAAGCCTCCTCCATGCTGGATCTGATGCAGACCACTCACGGCAACAACGACGGCAAATACTCCAACCCGACGTTCGACAAGCTGATGAGCGAGTCCCGCAACCAGGTGGATGCCGAGGCGCGCAACAAGCTCTATGTCCAGGCCGAAGAGATCCTGGCCAAGGACATGCCGATCGCCCCCATCTATCAGTACGTGACCTCCCGCATGGTCAAGCCCTACGTGGGCGGCTACCCGGCCAACCCGCTGGACAACATCTACAGCAAAGACATGTACATCGTTGCTCACTGAGTAAAGAAACAAGTCGCATAACAAGCAGGGCCCGCCAGACGGCGGGCCTTTATTACAACCGCGACCCTTTGGAAGCAGTACAGGACAGGAAATGTCTATGTTGAAATTCATCCTTAAACGTCTACTGGAAGCGATCCCGACTCTGCTGGTCTTGATCACCGTCTCCTTCTTCATGATGCGCTTCGCCCCGGGTAACCCCTTTACCAGCGAACGCGCCCTGCCGCCGGAAGTCCTGGCCAACATCGAAGCCAAATATGGCCTGGACAAGCCCATCGGCATGCAATACCTCACTTACCTCGGCAACCTGGTCCAGGGGGATCTGGGGCCCTCCTTCAAATACAAGGACTTCACCGTCAATGATCTGGTGAGCCAGGCCCTGCCTGTCTCCGCCAAGATAGGCTCGGTCGCCTTCCTGCTGGCAGTGACCCTGGGGGTCACCTTCGGGACCATTGCGGCCCTGAAACAGAACACCCTCATCGACTACCTGTTGATGTCGTCGGCCATGGCCGGGGTGGTGATCCCCGGCTTCGTGCTGGCACCGCTGCTGGTGCTCTTCTTCAGTATCTATCTGGGCTGGTTCCCGGCGGGGGGCTGGCAGGGGGGCGGCGCCCAGTTCATGGTACTGCCGGTGTTCGGCATGATGATGTACTACATCTCGGCCATCTCCCGCATCATGCGCGGCAGCATGATCGAGACCATGAACTCCAACTTCATCCGTACCGCCCGCGCCAAGGGGCTGCCCCTGCGTCACATCATCCTCAAGCACGCGCTGCGCCCGGCTATGCTGCCGGTGGTCTCCTACCTGGGACCGGCCTTCGTGGGCATCATCACCGGCTCCGTGGTCATCGAGACCATCTTCGGCCTGCCGGGGATCGGCCAGTTGTTCGTCAACGGTGCCCTCAACCGTGATTACTCCATGGTGCTCGGTCTGACCATTCTGGTCGGCGGCCTCACCATCACCTTTAACGCCGTGGTCGATATTCTCTATGCCGTCATCGATCCCAAGATCCGTTACTAAGCCGGGAGTACATCATGGTAGTCACAACTGAAAAGCGCGAAGCCGTCGAGGCGTTCGCCCAGAAAGTGGAAGTGGTGGAAGGACGCTCCCTGTGGAAGGATGCCCGTCGCCGTTTCCTGCGCAACAAGGCGGCCCTGACCAGCCTCATCATCCTGACCATCATCGGTCTGGCGGTGATCGTGGGGCCCCACCTGTCCCAGTACACGTTCGATGACCCGGACTGGGGGGCCATGCAGAGTGCCCCGGACATGGAGACCGGCCACTGGTTCGGCACCGACAGCCTGGGGCGCGACCTGTTCGTGCGTACCCTGCTCGGCGGACGCATCTCCCTGATGGTCGGCATCATGGGGGCCCTGGTGGCCGTCATCATCGGCACCCTCTACGGCGCCGCGTCAGGCTTTATCGGCGGTCGCGTCGACAGCCTGATGATGCGCGTGCTTGAGATCCTCAACGCCTTCCCCTTCATGTTCTTCGTGATCATGCTGGTGACCTTCTTCGGTCGCAATCTGGCCCTCATCTTCCTCGCCATCGGCGCGGTGAGCTGGCTCGACATGGCGCGGATCGTGCGCGGCCAGACCCTGAGTCTCAAGAGCAAGGAGTTCATCGAGGCGGCCCACGTCTGCGGCGTCTCCAAGTGGAAGATCATCACCCGTCATATCGTGCCCAACGTGCTCGGCATAGTGGCGGTTTACGCCACCCTGCTGGTGCCGGGGATGATCATGTTCGAATCCTTCCTGAGCTTCTTGGGTCTGGGCGTGCAAGAGCCCATGACCAGCTGGGGCGCCCTGCTGGATGAAGGCTCCAAGTCGATGGAAGTGGCCATCTGGCAACTCCTGTTCCCCGCCGGTTTCATGGTGGTGACCCTGTTCTGCTTCAACTTCCTCGGGGATGGCCTGCGTGATGCCCTGGATCCCAAGGATCGCTGATACCCAGGGACCGGCAAGACGCCAAGGGGCCATCAGACCCGTTCAGGGAACGCACCGCGTTCACCACGGGCAGGCCCCCATCACGACAGCGCGATAAGGAGTACTGAGATGAAATTACTGGATGTGAAAGATCTGCGGGTCGAGTTCAAGACCCCGGACGGCAATGTGGTGGCCGTCAACGACCTCAACTTTTCTCTTTCTGCCGGCGAAACCCTGGGGATCGTCGGGGAGTCAGGCTCAGGCAAGTCCCAGACTGCCTTTGCCATCATGGGGCTGCTGGCCAAGAACGGTGTCATCACCGGCTCGGCCAAATTTCAGGGGGACGAGATCCTCAATCTGCCGGAGCACAAGCTCAACAAGATCCGCTCCGAGAAGATCGCCATGATCTTCCAGGACCCCATGACGTCGCTGAACCCCTACATGAAGGTCAAGGATCAGCTGATGGAAGTGCTGATGCTGCACAAGGGGATGACCAAGGCTGCCGCCTTCGAGGAGTCGGTGCGCATGCTGGACGCGGTGAAGATCCCCGAGTCGCGCAAGCGGATGAACATGTACCCCCACGAGTTCTCCGGCGGCATGCGCCAGCGGGTGATGATCGCCATGGCGCTCCTGTGCCGGCCGCAGCTACTCATCGCCGACGAGCCGACCACGGCGCTGGACGTGACGGTACAGGCCCAGATCATGACCCTGATGAACGAGCTCAAGCGCGAGTTCAACACCGCCATCATCATGATCACCCATGATCTTGGCGTCGTGGCCGGCATCTGCGACAAGGTGCTGGTGATGTACGCAGGCCGGACCATGGAGTACGGCCGGGTCAACGATATCTTCTATCGCCCGAGCCACCCCTATACCGAAGGCTTGCTGCGCGCCATTCCCCGCCTCGACACCGAGGGGGAAGAGCTACCCACCATTCCGGGCAATCCGCCCAACCTGCTGCGTTTGCCCACCGGCTGCCCCTTCCAGGAGCGTTGCCACCGGGTGAGCGAGATTTGTGGCCAGCAATCGCCGATCCTGACACCGTTCAACGACGGTCGGGAGCGGGCGTGCCACTGGGTATCGGATGCCATGATCAAGGGAGTGAACTAAATGGGTACTGACAAGAAACTGCTGCTGGAAGTGTCCGACCTCAAGGTTCACTTCCATATCAAGAGTGACAAGGCCTGGCCCTGGGCCAAGCCCTCCGCCCTGAAGGCGGTGGACGGGGTGACCCTGCGCCTCTACGAAGGGGAGACCCTGGGCGTAGTGGGGGAGTCCGGTTGCGGCAAATCCACCTTCGCCCGTGCCCTCATCGGCCTGGTACCGGCCACCGACGGCAAGGTGGTGTGGCTTGGGCAGGACTTGACCAAGCTCGAGCAGAACGCCCTGCGGGAGAAGCGCAAGGAGATCCAGATGATCTTCCAGGATCCGCTGGCCTCCCTGAACCCCCGCATGACCATAGGGGACATCATCGCCGAGCCCCTCATCACCTTCTACCCGACCCTGCCAAGGGAAGAGGTGAAGGAGAAGGTGCGCGCCATGATGACCAAGGTGGGTCTGTTGCCGAACCTGGTGAACCGTTACCCCCATGAGTTCTCCGGCGGCCAGTGCCAGCGCATCGGCATTGCCCGGGCGCTCATCCTCGAGCCCAAGATGATCATCTGTGACGAGCCGGTCTCGGCGCTGGATGTCTCCATCCAGGCTCAGGTGGTGAACCTGCTCAAATCCCTGCAAAAGGAGATGGGTCTCTCCCTCATCTTCATCGCCCACGACCTCTCAGTGGTCAAACACATCTCCGATCGGGTGCTGGTGATGTACCTGGGCAACGCGGTGGAGCTGGGGACCGGCAAGGAGATCTTCGCCAATCCCCTGCACCCCTATACCAAGGCGCTGATGTCGGCGGTCCCCATCCCGGATCCGGATCTGGAGCGCAGCAAGGTCATCCAGATCCTGGAAGGGGATTTGCCATCCCCCATGAATCCGCCCTCCGGTTGCGTGTTCCGTACCCGCTGCCCGGTGGCAGGCCCGGAGTGCGCCAAGACCCGGCCCCAGCTCGAGGGCAACTTCGACCACGCGGTCTCCTGCCTCAAGGTGGACCCGCTCTGAGAACCTGTTAACGATCTTGCTGCGAGGCCGTGATCAAGGCCTCATGCGCTGCTCGGAATCCTCATGTATTCATATACATTCCGGTTCCTGCGCTGCTCTTTACCTTGTTGACGACCTCTCGCGACAGCTCGTAAACAGGTTCTAAGGAGAACCGTATCGAGAAGGGCGCGTGCTGGCGCTCTTTTTATTGCATGGGGGATAAGATGCCTCTTGGCGCCATCTTCCCGGACTGTTACTATCCGCCGCACAAGGGGAGTAACTTCTCGCCGGTTTGTCGTCATTACGGTGCACCCATATCCTGCAGTGCACCCGGCAGCCGGGCAGTCGATGTCAATCGGCTGTAAGTGAGACCTTGCCGAGAGGCAAGGTGTATCTGCTCCAAACGCGAACCCACTGCCTCCCGGCCGTGGGTTTTGTCGTTTTGGGAGAAGTGAAAATGGGTGAATGGTGGATGTGGACCGGTTTCTTCAGCATAGTGCTGGTCCTGTTGTGGATTGATATCCGCTTTGTCGGTGGCGGCAAGGCGCACAAGGTGTCCCTGAAAGAGGCGGGCATCTGGTCTCTCATCTGGGTCAGCGTGGCGCTCCTGTTCAACCTGGCCATCTGGCTCTGGCTGGATCACAGTGCCGGGCGCGAAATCGCGAACCAGAAGGGGCTGGAGTTTCTCACCGGCTACCTCATCGAAAAGGCACTGGCGGTGGACAACGTCTTCGTCTGGCTGATGCTGTTCGGCTACTTCGCCATCCCGGCGGAGCTGCAGCGCCGGGTCCTGCTCTACGGGGTGCTGGGGGCCATCGTGATGCGCGCCGGCATGGTGTTCGCGGGCAGCTGGCTCATCGAGCAGTTCCACTGGATCCTCTACCTGTTCGGGGCCTTCCTGCTGCTGACCGGTGCCAAGATGCTGTGGGCGGCCGACAAGGAGCCGGATCTCGAGAACAATGCCCTGCTCGGCTGGATGCGTCGTCGCTTCAAGGTGACCGAGACGCTGGAGGGGGAGAAGTTCTTCGTCTGGCGTGACGGTGTGCGCTACGCGACCCCGCTGCTGCTCATCCTGGTGCTGGTGGAGGTGAGCGACCTCATCTTCGCGGTGGACAGTATCCCGGCCATCTTCGCGGTGACCACGGATCCCTTCATCGTGCTCACCTCCAACATCTTCGCCATCATGGGGCTGCGCGCCATGTACTTCCTGCTGGCCGGGGTGGCCGATCGCTTCGCCCTGCTCAAATACGGCCTGGCGCTGATCCTGATGTTCATCGGGGTCAAGATGTTGCTGCTCGATATCTTCAAGATACCGACCGGCATCGCCCTTGGCGTGGTGGCGCTGATCCTGCTGGCCTCCATGGGGCTGAGTCTGCTGATGACCCGCAAAAAGGCGGCGTGAACGGTGCAATAAAAAGGGCTCCCTCGGGAGCCCTTTTTCATGTCAGCAATTTGCTTAGCGCTTGATCTTCTTGGGGTTGGTGTAGCCCCAGACGGTGTACATGTCCGCCAAGAGGGCACCGTTGTACTCCTCCAGATCGGATTGTTTCACTTCAGCATCACCCTGGCGTCCGAACAGGACCACCTCGTCACCGGGTTTGATCCCCTTGATGTCGGTGACGTCCACCATGGTGGTGTTCATGGAGGTCTTGCCCACGACGGGAGCCTTCTGGCCATGGATCAGCACATAGGCCTTGTTGCTCATGGCGCGGCGGTAGCCGTCGGAGTAGCCCATCGGCAGGTTGGCCAGCAGGGAGTCGCGCTTGAGGGTGAAGGTGCGGTCATAGCCGACGGTGTTGCCCGCCGGGTAGTGGTTGACGGAGGCGACCTGGGTCTTGAACGCCATCACCTTCTTGTACTCGGTGTAGGAGGGAATGGTGTCGCCATAGATGATGCCGCCCGGGCGCACCATGTCAAAGTAGGCTTCCGGCACTTCCAGGGTAGCGAAGGAGTTGGCGGCGTGGATGGTGAGCTTGCTGCGATCCAGCTTGCCGGCGTCGATGAGCCACTGGTAGTCCAGCTTGAACTGGGCCAGCCCCAGCTTGACGTCCTCTTTCTCCTCCACCGGGAAGTGGGTCATGATGCCGACCGGGGTGATCCCCTTGAGCTTGAGCATGGCCAGGGCATCGGCCTTGGCATCGTCCTGGCGCAGATCGATGCCGTTGCGGCTCATGCCGGCGGAGTTCAGGCCGATGTGCACCGGGATGTTGGTGTGATGACGCTGGGCGATGTCGGCGATCCCCTTGGCGCTCTCCAGGCTGCCGATGAGCTCTTCCAGCTTGTAGGGCAGGGCCTGCTCCACTTCATCCGGGGTGGCGGCACGCACCCGCATCAGGCGACCTTCGAAGCCCTTCTCGCGGGCAACACGTGCTTCTTCGTTGCTGGCGATGCCGATGCAGGGGATGCCTGCCTTGACCACGGAAGGGACCAGCAGGTCGATGCCGTGACCGTAGGCGTCCGCCTTCATGATGGCGCAGATCTGCGGGCCCTTGTCACCGAGGCGATTCTTCAGGGTCTGGATGTTGTGCTCGAAGGCGCCGAGATCCACTTCCAGCCAGGCGTTGGCGGCGGTCTGTTCCTGACCGTTGCGGTGGTCGTCGGCGAGCGGCAGATAGGGGGCGGCGACCGCCTGGCCGGCCAGCAGGCCAAAGATCAGGGTCGCGAGCAGTGTTTTCTTGTGCATGGGGCAAGTCCTTTCTTATTGTCTTGAGTTGAGGCTGGGCTCATCGCTGAGGCGAGCTGCGGCAGGGCTGGTCATAGCATGTTGCTATGCTAATGATATATTTCACTTTTTATCCAGATGCCGACTCTGGGAGTGTATCTCAACGGCGTCAATCGTGGCACGTGTTGCAGGAAGAAAATATGAAGCTGACGTTGCGGATTCCACCGTTGCTGCTGTTCGTCGTCATCGTGCTCGCCATGTGGCTGGGGCGGGGCGAGGGGAGGGCGGCGCCCCTGTGGCTGGTGCTGGTCGCCACGCTGTGGCTGGCGGGAGCCCTGCTGGGGGGCGGTGCGCTTCTGCATTTCTGGCAGCAGCGCACCACTGTGCACCCCCAGCGGCTGGAGAGCAGCCGGGTACTGGTGACCCGGGGCGTCTATCGCATCAGCCGCAATCCCATGTACCTGGGGCTGCTCTGCTGGACCCTGGCGCTGGCGTGCTATCTGGGAGGCATGGCAGTGTGGCTCGGGCCGCTGCTGCTCTGGGGCTGGCTTACCCGCTTCCAGATCCTGGCGGAGGAGCAGGCGCTGCGGCGACAATTCGGCGATGCCTATGACGACTATTGCCGACAGGTCAGGCGCTGGTGCTGAGGCGCGGCGTGCCCCATCAGGCATATGACAACGGCCCGCAGAAGCGGGCCGTTGTCATGGGTGTCAGGGGGGATCACGCCTTGGCGGTGTCCACCTCGCCGAGGGGGGCGGTCTCACCCAGGCTGTCTTCGCTCTTGGCCACCACGCTCGCGGCGATGGCGTTGCCCAGCACGTTGGTGGCGGAGCGCCCCATGTCGAGGAAGTGGTCGATACCGAGCAGCAGCAAGATGCCCGCTTCCGGGATGTGGAACTGGTTGAGGGTGGCGGCAATCACCACCAGGGAGGCGCGGGGCACCCCGGCCATTCCCTTGGAAGTAACCATCAGCAGCAGCAGCATGGTGATCTGCTGGGCCGTGGAGAGCTCGATGCCATAGGCCTGGGCGATGAACATCACCGCGAAGGTGCAGTACATCATGGAGCCGTCCAGGTTGAAGGAGTAGCCCATGGGGAGCACGAAGCTGGCGATGCGCTTGTCACAGCCAAATTTCTCCAGCCTGTCCAGGGTCTTGGGGTAGGCGGCCTCGGAGCTGGCGGTGGAGAAGGCCAGCAGGATGGGTTCGCGAATGAGGGCGAGCAGAGTCAGGATGCGGCGGCGGATGAAGAGGCTGCCCATGGCGATGAGCAGCAGCCAGAGGCAGCCGAGCGCCAGATAGAACTGGGCCATGAAGGTGCCATAGGTTGCTAGGATGCCGAGCCCCTCCTTGGCGACCATGGCGGCGATGGCGCCAAACACCGCGAACGGGGCGAAGTTCATCACGTAGCCGGTCACCTTGAGCATGATCTCGGCGCCGCTGGCCATCAGCTTGACCACGGGCTTGGCGTCGTCCCCCAGGGCGGCGGCGGCCAGCCCGAAGAAGAGGGAGAAGACCACGATCTGCAGGATCTCGTTGGTGGCCATCGCCTCGACCACGCTTTTCGGGATGGCGTGGGTCACGAAATCCTTGAGGGAGATGGCGGTGGCAACCACGCCTGAGCTGGTGCCGTCATCGGGCAGGGAGAGGGAGAGCCCCACCCCAGGTTGCATCAGGTGGACCATGACCAGCCCCAGGGTCAGGGACATCAGGGAGGCGAGCATGAACCAGCCCAGGGTCTTGACGCCGATGCGGCCCACGGTGCGGGTGTCGCCCATCTTAGCGATACCGACCACGAGCGTGGTGAACACCAGGGGGGCGATGATCATCTTGATGAGGCGCAGGAAGATGTCGGTCAGCAGGGTGATGTCATCGGCAAAGCCTGCGGCCTGTGCGGGCGCGAGCAGGCGATAACCCTGCCCGGTCACGATGCCAAGCAACATCGCAATGAGGATGGCAACGGTCAACTTGTTCATTTTCATGGGGGAGTTCCGGTTTCGATAGGTGCAATGCCTGTGCAGGCGGCGAGGGGCCGCCTCAGTCCTTTTTTGTGATCCGGGCGGTGGAATCCAGACAGCCGGTGTGCTGGAGCATGCCTAATCGCGAAGGGGAAATCCAGTGACTTGTTTCGGAGTTTTGCGCTGTTGTTAGCTGCATTTGATATGCATCTTGTGATTTATTTGTATTAATCGCTGTTTATTTTAATTTTTGCGAGATAAACGGCTTCCATGCTCTGTGCGTCCCGGGGGCTGGCCTCCAGGGTGAAGACGAGTAGGGCCGAGGTGCGATGTTCCACCTGCATGTCGTCCATGAAGGTGTCTGGCTCGTACTCGTCGAACCCGAATTGGGGGCGGGTCGGGGTGACCCTGACGGCATCCCGCGACAGGGTCAGCGTCTCGACCCGAATCCAGGGGTATCCCTTTGCCAGTGCCACCTCACCGGCCCGCTTGAGCACGTATTTGCGCGCCGTTTCCCTGTCCACCAGATCGTTGCCCACAAACTCCAGTTGCCAGCGGGCCGGGCCAAGCTGGGTCTGTGAAAAACCGGTCTGGCCATTCCAGAACGATTTTTCACTGTCATAGGCGGTGGCGCAGCCCGCGAGCTGGCCGACCAGCAGGGCGCTGAGGGCAAGGGTGCAGAAAGTACGAAGGGAAGGCAACATGATGCGGGCCGCTTGGCAAAGGGGGTTTTACTACAGCACAAAGGGGTTGGAGAGACAATCGCGGCGGAAGACCATAAAAGAAAAGGCCTTGTCGTCTGACAAGGCCTTTCTCGGGGAATTTGGTCGGTGTGAGAGGATTCGAACCTCCGACCCTCTACACCCCATGCAGATGCGCTACCTGGCTGCGCTACACACCGACGGAGTCAGCTCGGCTGACGGGGAGGGAGTTTATGGAGATGCCCCGACCCTGTCAACAGGGGAAATTCAGGTTCGAGATCGTTTGCCTGCTTTGCGAGCAACTTCGGATCAAAGTGCGACCAGTGGTGCATTTTGTCGGCACCTCACCGCTGTCTTGCAGGAAAAACGGCCACCCGGAGGTGGCCGTTTGGCGTGATGTTCTCAAGCCGAGATCAGCGGTTGAAGGTCAAGCGCTTGCCCAATACCTTGTCGGTGACCTGACCGTTCTGCCAGGCTATTTGCCCGTTGACCTGGGTCATCTCAAGCAGGGCGCGCTGGAAGCGGTCATCATCCAGATCAGCGGTTGAAGGTGAGTCGCTTGCCCAATACCTTGTCGGTGACTTGGCCGTTCTGCCAGGCTATTTGCCCGTTCACCAGGGTCATCTCGATGGTGCTCTGGAAGCGGTAGCCGTTGAACGGGGACCAGCCGCACAGGTAGAGCAGGTTGCTGTCGGTGACCACGTAGGGCTTGCCGAGATCCAGCAGCACCAGGTCGGCGAAGTAGCCTTCCCGAATGTAGCCGCGATCCTGCACCTGGAAGCGCTCGGCCACCGCATGGGAGGTCTTCTTGACGATGGTTTCCAGGCTGAAGACCCCGTTGTGGTAGAGCTCCAGCAGCGCCTGCAGGGAGTGCTGCACCAGGGGCACGCCGGACGGCGCCTTGAAGTAGCTGTTCTGCTTCTCTTCCCAGGTGTGGGGAGCGTGGTCGGTGGCGATGATGTCGAGCACGTCGTTGCGTACCGCATCCAGCAGGGCGTGCTGGTCGGCAGCGCTCTTCACCGCCGGGTTGCACTTGATCTGGCTGCCCAGGGTGTCGTAGTCCGCCTCGTTGAAGAAGAGGTGGTGGACGCACACTTCGGCGGTGATGTTCTTGTCCTTGAGATCCTTCAGATCCGGGGTGGCGGTAAAGAGCGAGAGCTCTTTCGCCGTGGTCAGGTGCAGCACGTGCAGCTTGGCGCCGTACTGCTTGGCCAGGGAGACCGCCATGCTGGAGGACTTGTAGCAGGCATCGGCGCTGCGGATGCGGCCGTGCTCGCGCATCGGCACATCCTCGCCCCACTTGGCGCGAGCTTCGTCTTCCAGCACCTTGATGGACGGGGTGTCCTCGCAGTGGGTGACGATCATCACCGGGCTTTCGCGGAAGATGGCTGCCAGGGTCTCCTGGTTGTCCACCAGCATGTTGCCGGTGGAGGCCCCCATGAAGATCTTGATGCCGCAGGACTGCTTGGGATCGAGTTTCTTGATCTCTTCCAGGTTGTCGTTGGTGGCACCCAGGTAGAAGCTGTAGTTGGCGGCGGCGGAGTTGGCGGCGATCTGGTATTTGGCTTCGAGGGCGTCGATGGTGGTGGTCTGGGGATTGACGTTGGGCATTTCCATGAAGCTGGTGGTGCCACCGGCCACGGCGGCCCGGGATTCACTGGCGATGGTTCCCTTGTGGGTCAGGCCGGGCTCCCGGAAGTGGACCTGATCATCGATCATCCCGGGGATGAGATGACGGCCCGTTGCATCGATCACCACGGCATCGGGGGCACTGATGTCCGGGGCGACGCGGGCGATCCGCTCACCCTCGATCAGGACGTCGGAGGCATAGATGCGGCCTTCGTTGACCAGGGTGGCATTCTTGATAAGCAATTTGTTCATGGGGGGTTCCAGTTCCTTTGCCGATAATCCGGGGTCATAATATCGCAAACTGCACTTTCTCTGTAGCAAGGCCTGAGTAATGAAGTTATTTGTTAGAGATTTGACTGTGATCGATTCCAGCTATTTATGCGAGCGCCGCGGCATGGTGGGCGAGAGCTGGCTGGTGGACATCGAGATGAGTGGCAAGCTCAACGAGATGAGCATGTTGCTGGACTTCGGTCGGGTGAAGAAACTCATCAAGTCGATCATCGATGAAGAGGTGGATCACAAGCTGCTGGTGCCGACGGAATGTCCCCTGGTCCATGTCCACGCGCTGGAGAACGACGAGAGCACCGTGGATCTGCTGCGTCCGGGTCGCGCCATCCACCTGCGCTGCCCGACCCAGGGCTTCGCCTTCATTCCCGCCCCCCAGGTGGATAAAGAGTCGGTGACCCGCTATCTGCTGGGGGTACTGGCCAAGCGTCTGCCCGGCAACATCAAGGATCTCTCCCTGACGTTGCGCTCGGAGCGCATCGAGGGCGCCTTCTACCACTACAGCCACGGCCTCAAGAAGCACGACGGCAACTGCCAGCGCATCGCCCACGGCCACCGCTCTCCCGTCGAGATCCTGGTGGATGGAGAGCGTGACGAGGAGCTGGAGTTCAACTGGGCCGAGCGCTGGGCCGACATCTACCTGGGCACCGAAGAGGACAGGGTGGCCCTTGGCGAACTCGCCCTGAGCGAGCGGGCCGAGGCGTCACTGAAAGAAGGGGACGCTCACTACATCGGCTTCAAGTATGTGGCGCCCCAGGGGCTGTTCCAGCTCGCCATGCCGGCGGCGGAGGTGGAGATGATCGACACCGACACCACCATCGAGCTGCTGGCCCACTACATCGCCCGCGAGGTGAAGAAGCAGGTAGGGGACAAGTTCGTCAAGATTGTCGCCTATGAAGGGGTCGGCAAGGGCGCCATCGCCTACGCCTGATCCCGCGCCGCATGCCAGTAAAAAACAAGGCCCCGCCAATGCGGGGCCTTGTCGTATCGGGTCGTGGCCATCAGGCACTGAGGCGGAAGCGCTGGACCAGCCCCTCCTGCTGCTCGGCAAGGGAGTCGAGCTGCTGGCTGGTCTCGGCGACCCGCTCTATGCCCTGATAGTTGAGATCCGAGATGTCGGAGATGCGGTTGAGGTTGGTGGCGATGTCGGCGCTGGTGGCCTGCTGCTGCTCGGCGGCGGAGGCTATCTGGCTCGACATGTCGCTGATGAGCACCACGATGCCCTGCACCTCTTCCATGGCGTTGTTGGCCTGGGAGCTCTGATCCACGCAACTGTCCATCTCGCGGGAGCACTCCTGCATCACGTTGACCGCCCGGGCGACGCCTTGCTGCAGGTTCTCGATCATGGTCTGGATTTCGCTGGTGGACTGGGCGGTGCGACCGGCCAGGTTGCGCACCTCGTCGGCCACCACCGCAAACCCGCGTCCCTGCTCGCCGGCACGGGCCGCCTCGATGGCGGCGTTGAGGGCCAGCAGGTTGGTCTGCTCGGCGATGCCGCGGATGACGTCGAGGATGTTGCCAATCTGGCCGCTCATGGCGCTCACGTCGCCAATCACCTTGCCGGTCTGCTGCAGCTTGCCCGCGAGCTGATGGGTGGTGGTGATGTTGCCTGCCATCACCTTGCGCCCCATCTCGGAGGCCTTCTCCACATCCTGCACCCGCTCCAGGGTCTGGTTGGCGGCCTGGGCCACCTCCCGCACCGAGGCCTCCATCTGGGTCATGGCGGCGGCGACCGAGGCGGTCTCCTGACGCTGTTTTTCCAGATCCGCCCGCACCGATTCGGTGGTGTGGCGGTTGTCGTGGGCGGCGCTGTTGAGCTGGGTCGACGCCTGGGAGAGCTGCTTGAGCACATCCCCCATCTGGTGGATCAGCAGGTTGATCTGGCTGGCGAGCTGGCCGAATTCGTTCTGGCTCTTGAAGCCGACGCGCTGGGTCATGTCACCCTGGGTCACCTCGGTCAGCACCCGCAGCAGCTCTTTCAGGGGGCGGCGGATGGCCTTGCCCAGGGTCAAGGCCACCAGGATGGCGACGAAGATGGCGATGGCGATGCTGATCCCCTGGGTCAGGGTACTCTGGGTCTGCACCCGATCGGAGGCCTGGATGCTGGCGTTCATCAGCTGCTGGCTCTGGGCGGTGATCCCCTCCAGCTTGTTCTGGATGCTGAGGATGAGCTGGCTCGCCTGCTTGCTCTGCTCGCGCATGGCCTGCTGCTGCTTCATCAGGGCCAGGTATTGGGAGAGCACGCCGTCATTACCCGTGGTGTCGCGCACGAAGCCATGGACGTAGTGGCCCATGTTGTTGTCGAAGTCCTTGAGCTCCCCCTGGAGATCCTTGATGGTGCTGTTGAAGCCCTCGATCTGCATCTTGTTGCGCTTGAGCGCCGCCTCGATGGGGGCGGGGATGCTCTGGTTGAGGGCATCCATGGTGGAGAGCTCGATGGCGGAGAGCTTGGTGGTCAGGGTCTCGGAGAGCATCTTGATGAAGCTGTCGTCGATGGTGACCATCATGTCCCCCAGGTTCTTCTTGAACTGGGGCAGGCTGACCTGGAACTGGCCCTTGGCCTGATTGACCTTGTGCAGCCGGGTGAGCAGGGCCTCGTGTTCGCCGGGCAGGGTCTGGGTCAGTTGCAGGTAGTCATCCACCAGCTTGACGAGGGCAGTCATGTCCGCCTGCAACTGGGGATGAACCGCCACCTGCTGCTTGAGGCTGGCGACCATCTTGTCGACCTGGCCCTTGGCCTGTTGCAACTCGGCCACTTCCGCAGGCAGTTGCTTGAGATCCTGCTCGGTCAGCACGTCGGTGAGCCATTTGTTGGCGCTGAGCAGGCTTATCTGGGTCTGGCTGCTGGCGAGTACCAGCGGCATGGACTCCTGGGTCACCTGATCCAGGGCGCCGCTGAGTTCGCTCTGGCCGCGAAAGGTCAGTACCGCACTGGCGACCATGACGGCGACCAGGATGGCAAAGCCCAGATAGACTCTCTGTAAGATCGAGAGGTCTGACATTGTTTGTTTCATTATTGTCCCGCTGTCTGTGCAAAAGTCCCTTGCCTGAGTACCCCGTCCCTTTGATACCCTGCATGCCCCGAAGGGGATGCCGTTGTGGTTCGCGGGACGTCTCCTCGCTATCGGTATTCTTCACAATAACTGAAGCAATTGGGACAACGGCTGTGCCAAATGTCGGCTTGTGTCACACTTGGCGCGTTGCGGCGGCCTGTTTGGGAGCCGCTTGAGCTTTGTATTGAATTTTCTTTTTCCTATAAAGGAGTTACCCATGGCGCAAGAAACCATTTTCAGCAAAATCATCCGCAAGGAGATCCCCGCCGACATCCTTTATCAAGACGATCTGGTGACCGCGTTTCGCGACATCCAGCCCAAGGCCAAGACCCATATCCTGATCATTCCCAACGTCCTCATCCCCACCGTCAACGACGTGGAGCCGGATCACGAGCTGGCGCTGGGCCGGATGTTCACCGTGGCCCGCAAGCTCGCCAGCGACGCGGGCATCGCCGAGGACGGCTACCGCCTCATCATGAACTGCAACCGCCACGGCGGGCAGGAGGTCTATCACATCCACTTGCACCTGGTCGGTGGCGAGCCCCTGGGACCCCTGCTGAGCCTGTGATGCGCCTCGTCCCGTCGACCGGCCTGCTGTTGGCCGGTCTGCTGCTGGGGGGCTGTGCCTCCCAGTGGAAAGACATGTTCGTCTCCTACTCGGATCAGATGGTGCCCCTGCGCAACCAGCTGCTGCTGGGCCATGCCGCCGAGGCCCTGCCCGAGGTGCGCGAATCGACCCCGGGGGACGACACCTTCGTGCTCGACCAGCTGGAGAAGGGGCGCATCGCCTGGCTGGCGGGTCAGGACGGCCCCAGCAAGCAGGCCTTTGCCGCCGCCGACAGCCGGCTTGCGTGGGAAGACAATCAGGCCGAGTACCGCCTGAGCCAGGGACTGGCCCAGGCGGGCAGCTTGCTCACCAACGATCAGACCCTGGCTTACCAGGCGCCCGATTACGAGCGCACCATGCTGCACCACTATCTGGCGCTCAACTACTTGCAGCGCGGGGATGCCGACGGCGCCCTGGTAGAGGTACGCCGTGCCAACCAGGTGCAGGAGCAGGCCCTTAAACGGCGGGCCGACGAGGTGCGCAAGGCCGCGCAGGAGGGCGAGCAGGAGGACGAAGCCGGGGAGATGCGCCAGCTGATGTCGCGCGGCGCCCCCGAGCTCGATCGCCTGATAGGCCAGGTGAAAAACGGTTTCCAGAACGCCTACACCTTCTATTTCTCCGGCGTGCTCTACGAGGCGGCCGGGGATCTCAACGATGCCTGGGTCGATTACCAGCGCGGCTACCAGATAGCGCCGGACAACCAGAGCCTGCAGGATGCCTTGCTGCGCCTGGCCCGGCTTCGCGGCTCTCCCGAAGAGCTCAAGGAGACCGAGCAACGGATGGGCCGCAAAGCGCCGCCCTTGGCCAAGGATCAGGGCCAGCTGGTGGTGCTGTTTGAAGATGGCCTCATCCCGGCGCGCCGGGAGCTCTTCCTGCCGCTGCCCATCTCCACCTCCAGCGGCGATTTTCGTACCTTTACCGTGGCGGTGCCCTATTACGACAATCGGGCCAGCGACGGCGCCCCGCTCACCCTGTCGGTGGGCAGGGGGGTGGCGCAGACCAGCGAGCTGGTGAGGCTGGAGGCGCTGGCGGCCAAGGATCTGCAGGAGCGGCTGCCTGGCATGCTGACCCGGCAGGCCCTGCGGCTGGTGGCCAAGGAGCAGGTGCGGCGCACTGCCGCCAAGGAAGGAGGGGATGTGGGCAACATCCTGGTGGGGATCTTCAACACCCTTTCGGAGCGGGCGGATACCCGCAGCTGGCTGACGCTGCCCGCCAAGGCCTCGAGCTGGCAGGGGATGGTCCCGGCCGGGAACGTCACCCTGACCCTGGGGGCGGGCAGCGCCATGCGTACCCTGCCACTCAGCGTCCACGCCGGGCGTACCACCCTGGTGTGGGTACAGCGCCTGGGGAGCGGGCTCACGACCCGGGTGATGCCCCTCTAGGGGGAACCGGATATGGCAACTCAGATGAATGACCGGTCGGGCCGACGGCCACCGGCAAGGAGAACAAGATGAAAGCACAAGGGTTGGCCCTGGGCCTGGTTCTGCTGCTGACGGGCTGTGCCACCAATACTTCCGGCGTGGCGCTCTATGGCGCGGCCGGTGCGGCGGCGGTGGCCGAGCAGCATCAAAACGTCAACGTCACCCTGACCGAACTCAGCCGGCGCCAGCAGAACGGCCTGTTGCAGGTCAACGTGGCGGCGGCCAGTACCCAGCGTGGTGACAACAGGCTGCAATATCTCTTCTACTGGTATGACGACGCGGGGCAGGAGGTGGCCAGCGATGGCCGCGGCTGGACCCCCCTCAAGCTGCATGGCTACCAGACCCGCACCCTGTCCGCCCTGGCGCCGAGCCCGGCTGCACGGGGTTACCGGATTTACGTTCGCGAAGTGATGGAGGAATCCTACTGATGAAAATGAATCATGCCCTGCTGATCCTGACCGGCGCCCTGCTGCTGGGCGGCTGCTCCAGCACCACCGTCAGCTATGGCGATCCCACCGAGACCGAGACGGTGACCGTCGATTACGGCTCCTCCGACTTGCAGGCCATCGCCGACAAGATGGCGGATTCCATGCTGGCGTCCCCGGCCACCAGCGAGATCACCGCCGGGGGCCGCCCCGTGATGTTCATGGACTCCATCCGCAACAAGACCTCGGAGCACATCGACACCGAGGCCATCACCGACACCATCCGCACCAAGCTGCTGCGCTCGGGCAAGTTCCGCTTCGTGGACATGAGCAAGGTGGCGGCGGTCAAGCAGCAGCTCGAATACCAGCAGGGCAGCGGCATGGTGGATCCCGCCACCATGGTGCGGCTCGGCAAGCAGACCGGTGCCCGCTACATGGTCTATGGCAACCTCGCCAGCATCGTCAAGGACAACGGCAAGGTGAAGGACGTCTACTACCAGATGACCATGAACCTGATGGATGTGGAGAACGGCGAGCTGCTGTGGGCCGATCAGAAAGAGATCCGCAAACAGGCCAAGAAGTCCACCTTTGGCTGGTGAGGACCCGCGGGGGCAGGGGGATCTGGCGGAGCTGGCGCTCCTCGCCAGCCTGCCGGCGCCCTGGGATCTGGGGCGCCTTGAGCCGCTGGGCCAGGGCCTGACCAACGGCAACTACCGGCTCTGCCTCCCCACTGGCGAGCAGGCCTTCCTGCGCCGCGGTCATCCTGATCCGGTGCGCCTTGGCATCGACCGGGCCACCGAGTGGCAGCTCTACCAGGGGGCGGTGGGGCAGGGGCTGGCGTTGCCCTGTCATCACGGCGATCCCGCCACCGGCCTGATGCTGCTGGCGTGGTGCGACGAACCCAACTGGGCCGAGCAGGCGCCGCCTCTCGCCGCGCAACCCCGCCTGATGGCGGAGGTGCTGGTACGGCTGCACCGCCTGCCGGTGCCGACCGTGGTGATGGCGGTGCGGGCCCACAGCGGCGGGTATCGGCAGCGTCTGGCCCATATCCCTCCCTGGCTGCCCGCGCTGGAGCGGGCCCTGCTCGCGAGCCGGGAGCCGGACGACTGCTGGCTCCCTTGCCATCACGATCTCAATCCGGCTAACTTGTTGGGGGCGCGACCCTGGGTCATCGACTGGGAGTACGGCGCCGCCGGTCATCCTGGGTTCGAGGTCGCCAGCATCCAGCGTACCCATGGCTGGAGCGAAGAGCAGCGGTGCCAGTTGGAGAGCTGCTATCTTGAAGCCATGGACGGGGCACCGACGGGGCCGGGGCCCCGGGGATTCCAGGCCGATGCCTTCCTGCCCTGGGTCGATTACATCGGCCTGCTGTGGGCGCTGCTGATGGCCGAACAGCAACCCGGGCCCGAGTATCAGGCCCTGATCGACATCAACCGCCAGCGCCTGGAGTGATGCCCGGCAACGGCCCACGCGACGCGTGTATTCAATGAATGGGAGGCATGCATGGTGACCACATTCTCATGGCGTCAACCGCGTAGCTGGAGCCTGCTGCTGCTCTGCCTGCTGCTGACGGGTTGCGCCACCCGGGTGATCTACTACTGGCTCGACTCGGCCATCGTCTGGCAACTGGACGACTACTTCTCCCTGGACCGTAGCCAGAAGAAGCTGCTGGACCAGGAGGTGAAGGGGCTGATGGCCTGGCACCGGCAGCATGAGCTGCCCATCTATGCCCGGGATCTCGACGCCCTGGCCAAGGCGGTGGCCAGCCCCATGAGCCCGGCCCAGGTGACCCTGCATCTGGACAGAACCCAGGCGAGCCTGACCCGTACTCTGGAGAATGCCATTCCCCGCACGGTGCGCCTCGCCAAGACCCTGACTGACGAGCAGGTGGCTCGCTTCATGGCCGATCGGGTGAAGCGCCAGCAGGAGCGCCAGCACGATTTTGCCACCCAGTCGAAGGCCGAGATGATCAAGGGCTTTCGGGAGAAGATGAACGAGCGCCTGGTGTTCTGGATTGGCAAGGTGAAGCCGGCCCAGGAGCCCCTCATCACGCAGTGGGCCGAGTGGCAATACGAGATGATGGCCCCCTGGCTCGACTTTCAGGAGGCCTGGACCAAGGAGCTGGATCGGCTGATGAAACAGCGCCAGAGCCCGGATTTCGGCCAGGAGCTGACCCGCTTGCTCCAGCAGGGGGACGGCCTGATGGATGGCCGCTTCACCGGCTACACGGACCAGTCCCGCCAGCGCACCATCCAGTGGCTGAGTGATCTCAGCCACTCCATGGATCTCTCCCAGCGGGCCCACCTCTACACCCTGCTCAAGGACTATGCCGAGGACTTCGAGGGCATGACCCGCAACCGCTGAGGACGCGGTGAGACAACACAAGGGCGGCGGGCCCCGGGCCTGCCGCCCTTGTTCTTGTGGGGCAGGCTGTGGTAGCTTGCCCTTTCTATTGTGTGGGAATTAACTTTTGAACCTGACCGACAACGTGAAACTGGCGGCGATGACCCTGCTCATCACCCTCGCACTGTTGTTCTCTACCCTCTCGGTGGAGGGGGTCAAGGTACCCGCGTTCCAGCCCTCGGCCCAGCAGGCCCACTCGCTGGCGGAGGGGGCGGCACCTGCCGACGCAAGCCCGGCGGCCCACGGCGTCAGCGGCAGTGACGATGGCATCGTCAAGTTCGTCGGCTCCCACCAGAATCACCTGCTGCGCCTCGAGCACTCCCTGAGCCGCGATCATCAGCCCGGCAGCGTGGTCTACGAGCTGGTGATGAGCTGGTCCCAGCAGGCCATCTTGCTGCTGCTGTGCGGCCTGCTGTTCTATGCCGCCCTCTTCTACCCGGGGACGAGCTTTCGCGATCACTTCGCTGGCATTCACAGGCGCCGCCTGCAGCGCCGGCATCTGCAGTACCGCTTCGCCCAGAGTTTCCTCGCCTGACCCCGATGGGGTCAGCTTGCCACCTGTTGCCTCATCTTCTCTCTGTTGCTGTTCACTTTTAGTGAACGGCTAGGCTGTCTTGTTTCATTTTTTTGCACGGTGCGACCCCGGTGTCGCCCCTTGCCATCGCCTGACAGAGGCCGATTTCATGAGAAAAAAGAGTCATACCGTGTTGAACCGCATGAGCCTGTGGCAGTACGCCCTGTTGCTGCTGATGCTGGTCACGTTCGCGTTCTATTCCCTGCCTACCTTCTTCGGTGAGCAGCCCTCCCTCGGTCTGCACGGCCAGTCGCGCCTGAGCGACGCGCAGCGCACCCTGCTGGCCGAGAACCACATCGACCCCCTCAAGCAGATCGCCCAGGGTGGCCGGATGGCGCTGGTGTTCGCCAGTCAGGGGGAGCAGCAACTGGCCAAGCAGTTGCTGGAGCAGCAGGGGCTGGACAGCGCCGCCCTGACCCTGGAGTTCTACTCCAACGCCCCGGCCTGGATCAGCCGGCTCGGCGCCGACCCCATCAAGCTCGGGCTGGACCTGCGCGGTGGCTCCCAGCTGCTGATCGGGGTGGACGTGGATTTCGTCATCGACAACCAGACCAAGAACCTGGTGGATACCCTGCGCACCCGTTTTCGCGAGGCCAACCTGCGCGGTGCCAGCGTGATGCGCACCGCCCAGGGGAGCGTGGCCGTCACCCTGCCCGACGTGGCGGGGCAGGAGGCCTGGCTCTCCATCATCAAGGAGAGTGCCGGTACCCGCCAGGATCAGTGGACACTGAGCCGCTCCGGCAACGCACTGACCCTGGTGCTGAGCGACGCCGAGCGCACCCTGCTGGTGAACAACGCCGTGACCCAGAACCTGTCGATCCTGAAAAAGCGGATCAACGAGCTCGGCATCGTCGAGGCCTCGGTGGTGCGTCAGGGGCAGGACGGCATCCGCATCGAGCTGCCGGGGGTGCACAACCCCAAGCAGGCGAAAGAGGTGATTGGCGCCACAGCGTCCCTGGCCTTCTATGAAGCCAAGGCCGACAGCCGCTTCTTCATGGCGGATCGCAGCGGCCAGGCAGTGGGGCTGGCCCGCCAGCCGGTGCTGAGCGGCGAGCACATCGTCGATGCCCGCGCCAACATGGGGGAGATGGGGCAGCCCCAGGTCAACATCGTGCTCGACACCCTGGGGGGGAGCAAGATGAACCAGTTCAGCCGCCAGCACGTGGGCAAGCCCATGGCCACCGTCTTCACCGAGTACAAGACCAACGCCGAAGGCAAGCTGCGCGCCCGAAGCGAGGTGATCAACGTCGCCACCATCCAGACCGCCCTTGGCAACCAGTTCCGCATCACCGGGATTGGCAGCCTGCCCGAGGCCCAGGAGCTTGCCATGCTGCTGCGGGCCGGGGCCCTCACCGCGCCGCTGAAGATCCTGGAGGAGCGCAGCATAGGCCCGACCCTGGGTCTGCAGAACATCGAGGCGGGCTTCACCGCCCTGGCGTTCGGCATGGCGGGCATGATGCTGTTCATGATGGCCTGGTATCGCAAGTTCGGCTGGGTCGCCATCACGGCGCTGGTCGCCAACCTGCTGATGCAGGTGGGCATGCTGGCGGTATTGCCTGGCGCCGTGCTGACCCTGCCGGGGATCGCCGGTCTGGTGCTCACCGTGGGCATGGCGGTGGACACCCATGTGCTGATTTTTGAGCGGATCAAGGATCGGCTGCGGGAAGGGGGTTCGTTGGCCAACGCCATCGACTTTGGCTATCGCTCGGCGTTTCGCACCATCTTCGATGCCAACATCACCACCCTCATCTGCGCCGTGGTGCTCTATGCCATCGGCTCCGGGCCGCTGCAAGGCTTCTCAATCACCCTGATCCTGGGGCTCATCTCCAGCATGGTGACCGGCATCTGGGGCACCCGCGCCATCATCAACCCCCTGTGGGGCAACAGCCGCGCCAAGCTGCTGAGGGTATGACCATGAACCGACTTCATCACCATGACGCCGCGCCCGTGAGTCTGCATGACCTGCGCACCGACCGCTTCCTGCCGGGAAGCCTGTACCACCTGACGTCGAGGGAAGAACAATGCTGAGAATGATCCTGGCCATGGGGCTGACCCGCTGGCGCTATATCGGGCTGTGGGCCTCCGTGCTGCTGACCCTGGCCTGCGTGGCCGTCCTTGCGACAAAAGGGCTCGCCCTCGGGCTCGATTTCACCGGCGGGATCCTGCTGGAGTTTCGCATCCAGACCCTGAAAGAGGCCCATGAGCTCAATGCTCTGCTGACGGCGCCCCTGGCGGGGGTGGTGGAGCTGCACGGCGCCGGTGTGCCCGGCGAGTGGCTCATCAAGCTGCCCCCCCACGCACTGCCCTGGGCGGCGGAGGATCTGGCGACCATGCTGGGGCAGCAACTCGCCCTGCCGGTGGAGCTCTTGCGCACCACCATCGTCGGGCCCCAGGTGGGCGCGGAGCTATTCCAGCAGGGGATGCTGGCGGTGCTGGTGGCCTCGCTCGCCATCTCCGCCTACCTGGCGGTGCGCTTCGAGTGGCGCCAGGCCATCGGCATCCTGGTGTCGGTACTGCACGACGGTCTGGTGGCCATCGGGCTGCTCGCGCTCTTTGACATCGAGTTCGACCTCAACGTCATCGCGGGCCTGATGGCGGTGATAGGCTACTCCCTCAACGACAGCATCGTCATTTCGGACCGGTTGCGGGACTTGCTGGGGTCGCGTACCCGCATGGGGATCCACGAGTGCTCGGACGTGGCCATCAAGGCCACCTTCAGCCGCACCATGATCACCTCGGGCACCACCCTCTTCACCGTGGGGGCCCTGCTCCTGTTCGGCGGCGACGCCCTCTACGGCTTCTCCTTCACCCTGTTCGCCGGCATCCTGGTGGGGACGCTCTCCTCCATCACGGTGGCCTCCACCGTGCAGGAGCTGCTGGGGCTCTCCCCCCAGGCCTACCAGAAAAAAGAGGAGGAGCTGGCCGAGGCGGCGTGACCGGCGAGCGCCCTGTCACGGGGCTCATGGGCGGCCAGTGCGGCCGCCCCGGGCAAAAAAGGAAGGCGAATGCCTTCCTTTTTCCATTCTGCCAGAGGGGGGCGGCGGTCCCGAAGGCCGGGTTGGGGCGGCGGGTGTGACGCGGCCGAGCAGAAGTTGAAAAGTGTAATGAAATGCATGTTTTAGGCGCTATTTTCGGGGCCCGCATCGGCTACCCTGGCAGGGAGTCTATGGATGGAGTAAGCACTCATGAATATCGCTCGTCGGCTTCAACTCATTGCCCTGCTGGTCATGCTGGCCCTGGGGTGTCTCAGCTGGTTCAGTATCAGCAGACTCTCCTCCGCCAATGCGGATCTCAGCTATGTAACAGACAACACAGTCCCCAGCATTTCCACGATCAAGGAGATACAAACAGACTTCTACGCCCTGCATTCATTGATCCAGGCGCACGTGCTCAACACCGACGACGGCAAGATGAGTCAGATAGAGCAGAGCATTGCATCCCTTCACACCAAGATGGACGCCCTGCTGAGCCAGTATGAAAGCGGGATGATCTCCAATGAGGAGGACAGGCAGCTCGTCGCCGATGATCGGCGCCTGGTTGCCCAGTACGGCAAGGCTTCTGAAGACGTCCTGCGCCTGTCCCGCGAGAACAAGAATGTGGAGGCCAGAGAGGCGATCGACAAGGAGCTTGCCCCCTTGTTTGAGCAGCTTTCCCAGGCCATCGACAAGCACGTCCACTTCAACATCCAGCAAGGTGACGCCGTCAAGCTGCGAGGCGAGCAGAATGCCGATAGCAGCATGCAGGCCCTGTTGTTCATCTCGGTGGGCACGGGTGCCCTCACGCTGGTGCTCTTTCTCTGGCTGTTCAGGCAGGTCGCCAATCCCCTCCGTCTGGCCATGGCGACCCTGTCCGAGATCCAGCGCGACCTGAACTTCACCCTGCGGGCCAATGTGAGCCAGCAGGACGAGATCGGCCAGACGCTGACGGCGGTCAACCGCCTGCTGGACACCTTGCAGCAGACCTTCACCGAGTTCTCGGTGGGCAGCCTGCAAATCAAGAGCACGGCAGAGTCCCTCTCCCAGGCGGCCCAGCACATGGCGGAGTCGGCGAGTCAGGCCAATGACGCCACCAGCCTTATCGCCGCCGGGGTGGAGGAGATGAGCGTGAGCATCACGGACATCTCCCAGCGCACCCAGGAGACCAGCCGCATCACCAATGAATCCGGCAAGCTCGCCAGTGACGGCGGGGCCACCATAGAGCGCACTGTGCTCGCCATCAACGACATCGCCGACGCCATTCGTCAGGCCTCCCGCGATGTGACGGCACTGGGGGAGGGGATCTCCCGCATCGGTGGGGTGGTGAACGTCATCAACGATGTGGCGGGGCAGACCAACCTGCTGGCCCTCAACGCCGCCATCGAGGCGGCGCGGGCCGGTGAGCAGGGACGCGGCTTTGCGGTGGTCGCCGACGAGGTGCGCAAGCTGGCGGAGCGGACGGCCCAGTCGACCCAGGAGATCTCAAGGACGGTGGAGGCTATCCAGCAAGGGTCCGAGGCCACGGTGGCCAGAATGGTCCTGGTGGAGGAGAAGGTGGCGCAAGGGGTGGCCATGGCGACGGAAAGCGGGGCCATCATCACCCAGATCCGCCAGGCCTCCCATCGCGTCATGGATCAGGTCGGCGAGATCACCCTGGCCATCCGCGAGCAGACCTCGGCGGCGGAATCCATCGCCCTCCAGGTCGAGCAGATAGCCCAGGTGGTGCAGCAGACCAGCAGCACGGCGGAGGAGACCTCCGCCGCCGCAGAGGAGCTGAACGTGACCACGGAGAATATCCACCAGCAGATCTCCCGCTATCGCATCCAGTGATGCGCGGATCGGTTGTTCTCTCCCCGCCATGCCCATGGCGGGGATTTTTTTTATGTCAGAACCCCGAACCGGGCTGTTGCAGGAAGGCGGCCTCTTCCTCCGTGCTCGCCCTGCCCAGGATGGCGTTGCGGTGGGGGAAGCGGCCAAAGCGCTCGACGATCACCTGGTGGCGCCGGGCAAAGTCGGCAAAGCCTTCGAAGGTGGCCCGGGCCGGGCCTGTGGCCTGCTCGTCGGCCAGGGCCTCGAACAGGGCGACGCTTCTGGCCTGCTGCTCTCTGGACTCCGCGTGCTCGAGGGGCAGATAGAAGAAGACCCGGGCCAGCGGCGAGAGCCCCTTGTCGACCCCGAGGGTGAGCCCCTTGAGGCACAGCGCCCTGGCCTTGTCGTCCTGGGCGAAGGCGGCGGGGGTGTGGCGGTGAAGGTTTCGCGGCAGCTGGTCCAGCAGCAGGATGAGGGCCAGGCGCCCTGCGGGATCGCCCTCCCAACGGGCGAGCTCGCCCGCTGCGGCACGGGCCGCCAGTTCGCCGAAGCGTGAGGCCAGCAGGGCATCGGTCTCGCTGCTCTTGCCCCACCAGAGGGGGGCCTGACGGGCGGCACGGGGAGCGTCGTCTGCGTCATCGCCAAACCAGAAATCGAGCAGAGGTTGCCAGGGTTGCATGGGAACTCCTTGGGCCGGTGGCCGTGAAGTGAAAGCGGAGCAGGGGATCTGCCATGGGGGGCTGCCGCCGTGGCGGCTTCCCGTTACACTGTGCCATCTTTTGCCCCAAAGGGTGATCCCCGGATGGGCCCGTGATCCCCTGACCCCCTCATCACCCTGACCGGGGCAGCCCGGATGTGTCCCACTCAATAGAAGGAATGCCAGATATGGCCGGAGCCAGTTTGTTGACCCTGCTCGATGATATTGCCAGCGTGCTCGATGATGTCGCCCTGATGACCAAGGTGGCGGCGAAGAAGACGGCCGGGGTGCTGGGGGACGATCTCGCCCTCAATGCAGAACAGGTCTCCGGGGTGCGGGCCGAGCGTGAGCTGCCGGTGGTGTGGGCGGTGGCCAAGGGATCGTTTCGCAACAAGCTCATTCTGGTGCCTGCCGCCATCGCCATCAGCGCCCTCATCCCCTGGCTCATCACCCCGCTCCTGATGCTGGGGGGGGCCTACCTCTGTTTCGAGGGGGCGGAGAAGCTGGTCCACAAGTTCCTGCCCCACGAGGAGGAGGCGCATCAGGCGGCGCCGGTGCCCGAGGATCTGGCGGCCTATGAGCGCCAGAAGGTGAAGGGGGCCATTCGCACCGATTTCATCCTCTCGGCGGAGATCATCGTCATCGCCCTCGGTACCGTGCAGGGGTCGAGCCTGGGCCTGCAGATCGCCGTGGTAGCGGGCATCGCCCTGCTGATGACCGTCGGGGTCTATGGCCTGGTGGGGCTCATCGTCAAGCTCGACGACATCGGTCTGCACCTGCTGCAAAAGCCCGATGGGGGCGCCGTGCGCCGGGCGGTGGGGCAGGGGCTGCTGGTGACGGCGCCCCGTCTGATGCACCTGCTTGCCCTGGTGGGCACCATCGCCATGTTCATGGTCGGCGGCGGTATTCTGGTCCATGGCTGGCCCTTCCTCCATCACCTCATCGAAGGGACGGCGGGCACGGTGGCCGCCCTGCCCGGGGTCGGCGGGGTACTGGCCGTGGTGACGCCCACCCTGCTGAGCGCTCTGGCAGGCGTGGTGGCAGGGCTGGTGCTGGTGGTGGCCATGACCCTGGTGAGCAAGCTTCAGCCCGCCAAATAGGTCGCTTGTCGGGGAAGGGCCGACAGGGGCCGTCGCACCCGGGGGCGCTCTTCTGCTGGTTGCCTCGAATGGGGGCTAGGCAAGTGCCTGGCCCCCTTCGTACTATCCGGTTTCACCCGCCCGCAGAGGCGGGGTGACCCGATATGGACGCAAACAGACAAGGACAACCATGAAACCACCCGTTTGGCGAGATGATCACATCTATGCCGCCCCCGACGATCCTGCCATCGAGGCCGCCTTCCAGGAGGCTGCCCGCGCCCTTACCCGGCTTGACGCCCTCCTGGCGGACCTGCCGGATCCCGCCCATCCCGTTGCGGATGCCAATGCCCTGCGCCACCTGTTGCGGGCCATCCGCCGCGAGGCCAACGGGGTGAAGACCCTGGCCTGGAACAGCCAGGTCTATGGTTACAACCGGCTGAGCCAGAACGGGCGCGACGAGGAGGCCCGGGTACTGCTCTCCCGGAGCCAGCAGCTGGAGGCGACCCTGGCCCAGCGCAGCAAGCCGGTGGACCTGTTCTGGGTTCGCGCCCCCGAGTCACTGGTGCGCACCCTGCTGCAAGATCCCGAGCTCTTCGAGCTGGCCTACCAGATCCATCACGACAGAGCGCTGCAGGATCAGTGGCTTTCGCTCGAGAGCGAGCAGCTCATCGAGGGGTTGGCGGTGGACGGCCTGCAGGGGTGGGGGGATCTCTACGACAACCTGGTGGGGCGGCTGCTGCCGGTGGTGGAGGGGGTGCCCATGGGGCTTGCCCAGGCGGACAACCTGCTCGCCCACCCGGACAGGGCACGGCGCGCCAGTGCCTGGCACGCCATCCAGGGCGCCTGGGAGGCGGAGCAGGAGACGGTGGCCGCCATTCTCAACGCCATCAACGGCTGGCGCAACGAGCTCGGCCGCCAGCGTGGCAAGGGGCGCAGGCTGGATGCCCTCGAGGTCACCTGCCATCAGGAGCACATCACGGGCGCGACCCTGGAGACCCTGATGGCGGCGGCCGGGGAGCACAGGGAGCTCGGGCGCCGCGCCTTGCGGGCCATGGCCTGCGCCCAGCAGATCACCGACTTCGCCCCCTGGGATCTCTTTGCCCCGGCGCCTCAGGCCATGCACGGCAAGTTCGGCTTCGAGCAGGCGCTGAATCTGGTGATGGAGGCTTTTGCCGCCTTCGATCCCGAGATGGGGGCGTTTGTCCGCATGATGGCCGACAAGGGGTGGATCGATGCCGCCCCGAGCGAGCACAGGCGAAGCGGCGCCTATTGCACCGAGTATGCCGATCCGCCCGAGCCAAGGGTCTTCCTCACCTTCGAGGGGACCATGGACAACGTCATCACCCTGGCCCATGAGCTCGGTCATGCCTGGCACAGCTGGTTGCTGCGGGATCTTCCCTTCGAGCAGCGGGGCTACCCCAAGACGCTGGCGGAGACAGCCTCCCTCTTTGCCGAGATCCTGGTGCGCGATGCCCTGCTGGCCGCCACCGACAAGGTGGAGCAGCGCCGGGCCATCGCCTGGCTGGACGGGGAGCGGGCCGCGAGCCTGCTTCTCGACATCCCCGCCCGCTTTGCCTTCGAGCGTGCCCTGGTGACGGCGCGAGAGGCGGGTTACGTGGGGGCGAGCCAGATGCGGGAGATGATGAAATCGGCGCAGCAGCAGTGCTATGGTGACGCCCTCAGCCAGTATGACGAGCTGTTCTGGGCCAGCAAGGGTCACTTCTCCATCGCCGAGTCCGGGTTCTACAACTACCCCTATCTGTTTGGCTATCTCTTCAGCCTGGGGCTCTATGCCCAGCATGCGCGGGCCGGGGGCGAGTTTGTGCCCGCTTATCGCGCCCTGCTGCGAGATACCGGCCGCATGAGCGCCGAGGCGCTGGTGGAGAAGCACCTGGGGGTCGACATCCGCGAACCCGGGTTCTGGCAGGAGAGCCTGCGCTATGTGGAAGAGGCGGTGGTGCGCCTCGAGCGGCTGGTGTGAAGCCTGCCCGCGAAGGTGGTGGCTCTGGCCACCTGGATTTCACGACGGGCCAGGCCCGTCCCTGACGATGAGCGTTCGATGCAACAACGAGTCTATCCACAGCAGTGGCAAAATGATCACATCTACCCCTCCCTCGACAGCTGTGTCCTCGAGGCGGACATGAGCCTGGCCCGCGCCAGCCTGGCCGAGCTGAGCGGTTTTATCGAGGGACTGGCCCAGGTTCCTCGCACCCCAGGTGCCTTGCAGGACTTCCTCAGGGAGGTACGCCTGCGGGCCCGGCGCATTCGCGACATCGGCTGGAACATCGCCGTGCTGGCCGCCTGCAAGGGGAGCCAGGACGCCCGGGATCCCCTCGCCAAGCAGGTTGCCTCCCGGGCCCGTGCCCTCAATGCGGATCTGTTCAAGACGCTGGCCCCCATCGAAGATCTGATGCTGGGGCTGCCTGCGCCCGAGTTTGAGCGACTGATGGCTGACCCCTTGCTCGGGGAGGAGGGGTACCGGCTGCGCCACGAGCGCCGCCTGCAGGATCAGCGGCTGCCGGTGGAGGCGGAGCAACTGGTCATCGGCCTTGGCACCGATGGCCTGCACGCCTGGGGCAACCTCTACAACGATCTGGTGGGCAAGATAAGGCTGGTGATCGCGGGTCGCGAGATGGGGCTGGCGGAGGCGAGCAACCTGCTCTCCAGCCCGGATCGTGCCCTGCGCAAAGAGGCCTTCGATGCCATCAGCGCCGGCTGGGAAGGGGAGCAGGAGACGGTGGCAGCCATCCTCAACGCCCTCAACGGCTGGCGCCTGGAGCTCTCGCGCCAGCGCGGCAAACACCGGCGCCTCGATGCCCTGGACGTTTCCTGCCACCAGAGCCACATCGAGCGGGCGACCCTGGATACCTTGATGGCGGAGACCTGGCAGGCCCGTCATCTGGGCCAGCGGGCCCTGGGGCTGATGGCCGGTCACCTCGGCCTCGAGGTGCTGGGGCCGGAGGATCTCTTTGCGCCGCCCCCTGCCGCCAGCCGCCGGGAGATCCCCTTCGAGGAGGCGGTCGACATCATCGTCCAGGCCTTCGCGCGCTTTGACCCCGAGATGGGGGACTTTGCCCGCATGATGGCCGAGCGCGGCTGGATTGATGCCGCCCCCACCCCCAACCGGCGTACCGGCGCCTACTGCACCAAGTTTGCCGAGCCGGTGGAGCCGCGGGTCTTCATCACCTATGCGGGCACCATGGACAACGTCATCACGCTGGCCCACGAGCTCGGTCACGCCTGGCACAACTGGCTCATCCGCGACTTGCCCATGAGCCAGCGCAGCTACCCCATGACGCTCGCGGAGACCGCCTCCATCTTCGCGGAGACCCTGGTGCGCAGCGCCCTCTACGAGCAGGCCCGAAGCGCCGAGGAGCGTCTGGCAATCGCCTGGGCGGATGCCGACGGCGCCGCCACCTTCCTGGTCAACATCCCGGCCCGCTTCGACTTCGAGCGGGCCCTGGTGGCCGAGCGCGAGCAGGGCTATGTGTCGTCGGCCCGGCTCAAGGGGCTCACCGACGAGGCCTGGGGGCGCTGGTACGAGCAGAGCCTCGACCGCTATCACCCCCTGTTCTGGGCCGCCAAGGCGCACTTCTCCATCGCGGGCTTCGGTTTTTACAACTACCCCTACCTCTTTGGCTATCTGTTCAGCCTCGGGGTCTATCAGCAGCTGATGAGCCGCCAGGCCGCAGGGGAGGCGGGGGTGGCGAAGGCCTACCGCGCTCTGCTGCGAGACACAGGTCGCATGAGCGCCGAAGAACTGGTCGAACGGCATTTGGGGCAGGACATTCGAAAACCCGCCTTCTGGCAGGGGAGCCTGGCCCTGGTGGAAGCGGCGGTGGCGCGCTTCGCCCAGTGCGGCGGGTAACCTCGCCAGACCCGGTTTGCGCCATGTCCCGCCGGGGCATGGCGCTGCCACAGCGGCCCCGGCGCGCGGTTTGGTGGCCCGAAGGGGCGTGATCCAAAGCAAGAAAGTGGGATGTTTTGGTGGCGCAAGGCCCTGTCGCTGGGGTAGTTTCGATAGAACCGACACAGTTTTTGAGGTCTTGTCCATGATCATCTATCTGCATGGCTTTGATGCCACCAGCCCCGGCAATCATGAAAAAGTGCTGCAGTTGCAGTTTATCGATGATGATGTGCGTTTCGTGCACTACAGCACGGTTCACCCTCGCCACGACATGAGCCATCTGCTCAAGGAAGTGAAGAAGCAGCTCGACATGAGCACGGATCCCAAACCCCTCATCTGCGGCGTGGGCCTTGGTGGCTACTGGAGCGAGCGGATCGGGTTTCTGTGCGGCATCAAGCAGGTGGTCTTCAACCCCAATCTGCACCCGGAAGAGAACATGCAGGGCAAGATCGACAGGCCGGAGGAGTACGAGGACATCGGCACCAAGTGTGTAACCGAATTTCGTAATAAAAATTCAGGAAACTGCCTGTGCATCCTTTCCGTTCAGGATGAAATCCGCGATAATCGGGACACTGAACGTGAATTGAAGAACTATTACGACATCGTATGGGATGAGCGCGAGACCCATAAGTTCAAGAACATCTCGCACCATCTGCAACGGATGAAGGCCTTCAAAGAAGCCTGAGCCATCACGTCAACCGATTTCGTTTTAGGGAGCCAATGGCTCCCTTTCGTTTTGAGGAACCAAGGAAAATCATCATGATGAATATTGTCGTTGTAGGCGGTGGCGCCGGTGGTCTCGAGCTTGCGACCAGCCTGGGCCGCAAGCTGGGCAAGAAGAACAAGGCCAGGATCACCCTGGTGGATCGCAATCGCACCCACCTGTGGAAACCCCTGCTGCACGAAGTGGCCACCGGCTCCATGGATGCGGGCATCGATGCCCTGAGCTACCAGTCCCACGCCAAGAACCACGGCTTCGAATTCCAGCTCGGCAGCCTGACCGACATCAAGCGCGACGAGAAACGCATCGTGCTGGCCCCCATCCACGACGAGAGCGGCGCCCTGGTGGTCAACGAGCGGGAAGTGGCTTACGACATCCTGGTGATGGCCATCGGCTCGGTCTCCAACGACTTCAACACCAAGGGCATCAAGGATCACTGCATTTTCCTGGACAGCCCCTCCCAGGCGCACCGCTTCTACAACAGCATGATGAACCGCTTCCTGCAGTTCGCCACCGAATACCAGCCCGGTGACAAGGTGAAGATCGCCATCGTCGGCGGCGGCGCCACCGGCGTCGAGCTCTCCGCCGAGCTCTACAACGCGGTGGAGCAGCTCTACGCCTACGGCTTCAAGAACCTCACCACAGACAGCCTGAAGGTGACCCTGGTGGAAGCGGGCCCTCGCATCCTGCCGGCCCTGCCGGAGCGCATCAGCGGCTCCGCCCATCAGGAGCTGGTGAAGCTGGGCGTGGATGTGCGCACCGCCACCATGATCACCGAGGCGACCAGCGATGGTCTGCACACCAAGGATGGGGAGCTGATTGAAGCAGACCTCATGGTGTGGGCCGCGGGCATCAAGGCGCCGGACTTCATGAAGGAGATCGCGGGCCTGGAAACCAACCGCATCAACCAGCTGGTGGTCCACGAGACCCTGCAGACCACCCGGGACGAGAACATCTTCGTCATCGGCGACTGCGCCGCTTGCCCGCAGCCAGACGGCAAGTTCGTGCCGCCCCGCGCCCAGTCCGCCCACCAGATGGCGACCCAGGCGTTCAAGAACATCCTGGCCAAGATGAATGGCGGTGAGATGAAGCCTTACCGCTACCACGACCACGGCTCCCTGGTATCCTTGAGCCGCTTCTCCACCGTGGGCAGCCTGATGGGCAACCTGATGCGCGGCTCCATGATGGTGGAAGGCTACATCGCGCGCCTGGTCTACATCTCCCTCTACCGGATGCACCAGGTGGCCCTGCACGGCTACATCAAGACCGGCCTCATCATGCTGGTGGGCCGCATCAACCGGGTGCTGCGCCCGAGCATGAAGCTGCACTGAGTGCATGGCGGCTGCCGCTGCGAACATCAAAAAGGAGAGGCTTGCCTCTCCTTTTTTTTATGGCCGACGCGGGGCGCTCCTGGCGGCGCCTGCCGCCGTTCAGGGCGAAGACGCAGAGGGCCGGTGCAGCTGCCGTCGTGTCTGCAGCATCAAGGCCCCGCTTTCATCGTGGTCGGAAGCCCTCTCCCCAGCACCGGTGCCCAAGGTCGCTTTGCGGGGGAAAGTGTCACGACACAGGCCCTATGGATGGCACCTTGATGAACCTGGCTGGCGCTGTGCTTGAAGCCCCTGGCCACGCCGGGCTTATGCTTTGGCAAACGCCTTGCTACCATGACGGCAACGGTGCTTCGCGCACCCAGTCCAACTCACAGGAGACCTCATGATCCTCTCAACCACCCCCACCCTGGAAGGCAAGACCATTCGCGAGTACCGCGGCATCGTCGTGGGCGAAGCCATCCTCGGCGCCAACATTTTCAAGGATCTGTTCGCCGGTATCCGCGACATCATCGGCGGCCGCTCCGGCGCCTACGAAAAAGAGCTGGCCCGGGCCCGGGAGATCGCCTTCGAGGAGCTCAAGGAGCGTGCCCAGGCGCTGGGGGCCAACGCCGTGGTGGGCATCGACATCGACTACGAGGTGGTGGGCCAGAACGGCAGCATGCTGATGGTCAGCATCAGCGGCACCGCCGTGGTGATCTAGCCCGCCAGTGCCCGGCCCTGCATGGCCAAACGCCCCGTCACAAGCCGACCCCGAGGTCGGCTTTTTGTTGGGTGTGACGCGCAAAGGTGGGCGCAAGTGAGTGGGGCTCAAGGCCTGAACGTATCGAACGCTCCGATGATTCTGGGCTGGCCGGGAATGAGGGAGAAAATGGCCCGGCCCGGAGAAGGTGCGGGAACATGGGGAGGCACAGGGCCTGAAGGTCGGCAAAGTTGTTCAATTTTGCTATTCGACAATGAGTTATCGTTTGATATATCTAAACAAAAAATGACCTGTCAGGGCTCGCAGAGCCCAGGTCGGGACGAACATGGCGAGGTGCAGGCGGCACTGTACTCGCATCCCGCCCATAAAAAGAGGTCGCCCGGGCGACCTCTTTTTCGTCTGCTAGTTCGCTGCGGATCAGGGCAGGGCATCGGCCCGGAAGGTGTTGCAAGGATCTGTGTCCCTCGTGTCTCAATCGATCAGGGCAATGCATCGGGCCGGAAGCTGGCGCGGATCTGCGGCACCAGGGGTGAGGGGTCGAAGCCTTTCTCCTCCCCGAGCACCGGGTGGAGCAGGGGTTGGTCCCGGATGGGGGTGAGGTCCCCCGCCAGCAGCTGCCTTGTTGCCTGGCCCATCTGGTAGAGCTGGCGCACCGGGTCGAACTGGCGGGCGAGATCCAGCCCGTCCCCGGCCCGGGTGAAGGCCATCATGGGGATCTGGTAGCTGGCATCCCGTGGCGGTTTGGCGCCGTGGATGCCCTTGCCCGCCGACATCAGGAAGGGCTGGTGGTCCCCGAAGGCCACCACCAGGTAGCGCTTGCCGGAGTTGTCCAGGGTCTTGAGCAGCCGCTCCAGGGAGGCCATGGCGTCCACCACCCCGGTGTAGTAGGTGTTGAGCAACTGGGTATCCGCCGGGCTCTGATCCGGGCAGGCGCCGCTGCGTTGCTGGGCCCGGTAGCGATCCCCGTCGAAGGGGCCGTGCCCCTGCATGGTGACCGCGTAGGCGAACAGGGGCTGATCGTCCTGGTTGCTGCGTTTGAGCAGGTGATCGATGAGGGCATCGTCGGAGATGTAGAGCCCCTTGTGCTCGAGGGCGCTGAAGCGGGTATCGAACCAGCGCTCCTCATAGCCGAGGGCCGGGATCGCCTTGGCGCGGCCCCAGAACTTCTCCACATAGGGGTGGGCGAACAGGGTCTGGTAGCCGCTTTGGGCTGCACTGCGCGCAAGGCCGGGCACCTTGTCCGAGAGGTAGTAGTAGGGCACCACCCCCTGTTTGAGCAGGCCCACCGGCAGGCCGGTGTTCATCTCGAACTCCGCCAGCACCGTCATGCCGCCCGTGGTGGGGGAGTGGATGGTCTTGCGCCATTGGGCCACGCTGGCGGGCAGGCTCAAGGTGGGGGCGGGGGCGCAGAGACGGCCCTGCCAGTCAAGCCAGAGCGACTCGTATTGCAGCACGATCACCAGATCGAAGCGGGGAGCCCTGGGCTGGGCGGGCAGGCTCAGCTCCGGGGTGCGCTCGTTGATCTGCAAGGGGTAGCGAAACACGTTGCCGCTTTGCAGCATCTCGTCCACCAGGTTGAACAGGTAGAGGCCGGGGCCGGCGCGGATGATGTCCCTGTGGTAGTTCACCGCCCTGTCCACGTAGCGGATGTTGGCCCCGAGCAGCTTGTTGCCGGTTTGGGTGGCGAACACGCAGAGGGCGAAGAAGGCGGCGGTGGCGGCGGCGGTGCGCAGCAAGCCCCGCAGGATCCAGCGGGAGAGGGCGAAGCGCCACACCAGAAAGAGGAGCCCCAGCACGACGAGCACCGGCACCACAGGGTGCTGATCGAGCAGGATGTGCAGCAGGGCCAGCAGGTTGCCCAGATCGTCCCCCCCCAGCGGCACCCCGTAGATGGCGATCTTCATGAAGTTGGCGAGCAGCCCGATGCCCGAGAGGGCGGTAAAGAGCAGCCCCATATAGAGACTGAAGCCTGCGAGGGCACAGAGGCTCCAGCCCAGCACCATGCTGCCCCAGGCGAGGTAGTAGTGCTCTGGCCGAAAGCCCGACCAGAACAGGAATTCCCCCAGCTTGAACACCACGAAGCCGTGCAGCAGCACGAAGGTGAGGTTGCCAAGCAGCAGGCTGCCTGCCACCCGGGCGCGGTAGCTTCGGCGCAGCCGCGGCAGCAGGGCCTTGAGCACGGCGGCGCTCACCAGCAGCACCAGCAGCAGGCTGGTCATCAGGTAGAGGAGGTTGAAACCGCGCTCCGGCAGGGTCTGGAGGATCTGGCTGTATTCGGCGCTCTCCGGCCTGTCTGCCAGCAGCAGCCCGATGCGCAGCTGGTAGCGGCTGTCCAGGGCGTCGTCGGGGGCGCGCAGGGCGCTGTTGAGGCTCAGGGTGCAGCGCTCCTTGCGGCACTTCTGGCGCTTGTCCACCGCCTGGCTCAGCTGATCGATGCGCACCCCTTTGTCGTTGAGCAGCTCCACCCGCACCTTGTCCCCCTCCTGCAGGGGTTTGAGCAGTTGCCACTGGCTGCGCACCACCAGATAGAAGCCCCGGTTGTCACTTTTGTAGAGCAGGCTGTAGCGATTGAGGGTCGCGATGGGCTGATCCGCCGGGCCCAGAATGAGGGGGGCGGCACGCCCGAGCCAGCTGACGGGGTTGAGCAGCGGCAGGGCGAGGGTCAGCAGCAGCAGGGCGGTCAGCAGACCCAGCAACAGCCCGGCCAGGGGCTGGGAGGCGGGGCGGTGGCCGGTGACGGGGGCATTCATAAGGGCTCATCCTTGGAGCGGTCATGGCAGCGACGACTGCCTCTATTTTGACCCGATGGTGCGTGGCTTGTTCCATGATGTCAATTTAATGACAACAAGATGAATATTCCGTGATGAGCACTGTGAAGCAATTTGTGATCCCGATCCGCCAGGGGCACTCATTCTGTGATGAAAGCGTCATCATGAGCCTTTGCTGCTGGTCTGGGAGGGGGGCGCTGTTTAGTCTCTCAGTAACGGTTGGAGGTACATGTATGAATCCCAAAGTTGCGGCGCGTCAGGCCAGATTGCTCCAGATGCTGGAGAGCAAAGAAGAGATCCGGATCGGGCGGGAGCGGGACTGCCCCCTGCCGCTGCCCCAGCTCGTCCGGCTGACCGAGGATCACCCGGACGTCGTCAAGGTCTACGGTCACGGGCTCACCGCCGAGGTGTTCCATCTCAAGGTGGAGGGGCACCACTGGTGCCTGAAACGCTGCCGCCAGGACTCTCTGGTGGCCAATGTGGACGGCAAGACCGCCTTTCTCACCGAGCTGGAGCGGCGTCGGGAGATAGAGAGCCTGCGGGAGCTGCACCCCACCATCCTCTCCAACGTGGTCTGCACCAGTTTCGGCTCCGCCCGGGCCGGGGTGCTGGTCTCCCCCTGGCTGCGGGGGGAGCCGGTGCGCACGCTCTGCGAGCGCAACCTGGCGCAGATGCTGGCGGTGGAGGCGGAGCTGGCCCGCTGGGGCTGGTTTGACTGGGATCCGAGCCCGGGCAACCTGCTGGATGACGGCCAGCATATCTCGGTGTTCGATTTTGGCTACATGTGGCCCTTCGATCCCCTGCACGAGTTCAATTCCAACGGCCTCACCGATCCCGACTTCCACGTGCCTGAGCGGCTGGAAACCCGCACCCTCTCCGGGCTCTGGCTGGACGAGGCGGATCCCTTGCCGCTGTTTCGCCGCTGGCGCGAGCTCTGCCTCGCCTGGGCCAGGGGAGAGCTGCAATACCTGTCGCGGGAGGGGGCGAGCGCCCCCGTGCTGGCGCGGATGCAGGGACTGGTGGGGGAGTGGAGTGCGGCGCTGGCAAGCGACGAGGCGCTGGCGGCCAACTGGTGGCGCGACATGTACCGCAGCCATCGGCTCGACATCCTGGACGATCTCAGCGGCAAGAGCTGCGGCCCGCTCACCCTGCGCCGCCTCGACTGGCTGGAGCAGGCGGTACGGGAGCACTTCCCGGCCCTGGTGGACAATCTGGCCCCTGACGAAGCGGGGCTCGGTCAGGCCGGGTTGCTGCAACGGCTGGGAGGGCTGCGCGAGCAGATCCGGGCCAATCTGCTGCCCACCCGGGCCACCCTGGTCACCAGCTGATGGTGGAAGAAGAGTGACAAGAGGGGCGCCGCGGCGCCCCTCTTTGCTGAGTGGGGAAGGCCGCCCCGGGTGTGATGGGGCGGAGGAGGCTTGTGGTGTGCCAGCGCCGGGGCGACTCAGTCGAGCAGTTCCCGGTGCAGGCAATTGACGATGTGGCCCGCCTCGTCCTCTTTGACCAGGAAGCAGAGGTTGTGGGCGCTGGCGCCGTAGCAGATCATCCGGATGTTGTGCTCGCGGATGGCGTCGAA
This sequence comes from Aeromonas sp. PrichA-15, assembly GCF_017939245.1. Lineage (NCBI taxonomy): Bacteria > Pseudomonadati > Pseudomonadota > Gammaproteobacteria > Aeromonadales > Aeromonadaceae > Aeromonas > Aeromonas sp. PrichA-15. Next base: position 51,329 of record NZ_JAGKRH010000071.1, read on the forward strand.
CACCTGGCTGCCTACCCCGGCCGCCTCGCTCATGCGGTTGCCGATGAGCGCCACCAGGGCGAAACCGGTCTCCACTTCCACCTTGCACAGCTGGCCGAGCTCCGCCAGCACCTTGTCGTTCAGGATGGGTTCGCCGTTGCTCTGGCTGCCGGTGTGATCCAGGGTCAGGGAGACGCTCACCTCGGAGGTGGTGATGAGATCCACCGAGATGCGGTGACGGGCCAGGATGCCGAATACCTCGGCCAGGAAGCCGTAGGCGTGGAACATGTTGAGGCTGTGCAGGGTTACCAGCACCTGCTGGCGGCGCAGGGCCACGGCCCGGAACAGCGGGTTGCTGCGGGTGGTGGCGCGGATCCAGGTGCCACCGGCGGCGGGGTCCTTGGCGGAGCCCACGAACACCGGGATGTCCTGGCGCAGCGCGGGTTGCAGGGTGGCCGGGTGCAGCACCTTGGCGCCGAAGGTGGCCATCTCCGCCGCCTCCACGAAGCTGATTTCGGGGATGGGGCGGGCGCGGGTAACCAGGCGGGGATCCGTGGTGTAGATGCCGGGCACGTCGGTCCAGATCTCGATGCTGCCTGCGTCCAGTGCCTCGGCCAGGAGGGCCGCGCTGTAGTCGGAGCCGCCACGGCCGAGGGTGGTGGTGCGACCATCGCCGTCGGCACCGATGAAGCCCTGGGTGATGACCAGGCTGTCACCCAGCAACGGGCCCACCGCCTGCTGGCAGAGGGCGCGGGTCGCCGCGAGATCCACGGTGGCCTTGCCAAAGCGGCTGTCGGTGCGCAGCAGTTGGCGCGCATCCTGCCACTGGGCCTTGACCCCGCGCTGGTGCAGGAGTTCGGTGAAGAGACGGGTGGACATCAGCTCGCCGCAGGCGATGAGGCGATCGGCGAGTTCGGCGTCGGTGTGCTGACTGGCCTGACGGGCCATGGTGCGAATGTCGCCGAGCTGGGCATGGATGAGGGCGCTCACGTCGCTCGGGTTGCCAAGGGCGGCCAGAATGGCCAGCTGGATGTCGGCAAGCCTGGCAAGCTGGGCATCCTGTCCGGCTTCGTCCAGTTCACCCTGAGCCAGGCTCACCAGCAGGTTGGTGACGCCGGCGCTGGCGCTCAGCACCACCACCCGGGTCGCCGGATTGGCCAGCACCACGTCGGCGCAGTGGTTCATGGCCGCGGCATTGGCGACGCTGGTTCCGCCAAACTTGGCGACATTGATCGGGTTCATTGCATACTCCTGTCTCAAGGTGAAAATCCGGTTTCATCGGGCAAATAGAGAGGAGGAGGCAAAAAATGGCAGGAAAACGCGAGGATCCCGGCCAGAAGCACTCCACCTGCAGAGCCCATCCCGTACCCGCCCCAAGGTGGGGCGCGGTGTGGGATGACCACTACCGATGACAACCCGGGGGATTCAGCCCCCGCAGCCGGCGTGGCGGTGTCCAGTCACTCGCCTCGTCTCGGCGCTGCTCCCCCTGACCCAAGTTCACCGGACACTGGTGTCCTCCCCTGGGCTGCCTGGGCAGCGCTCCTCTTCTGGTGCCACCTGTGACAGGTGGCGTGCATGTACAAATACCTTGGTCTGGATTGCACTGTCAATCGAGTTCGTAAAAAAGAACAAAATTGACGGTAACCAGGCACAAGATCAATCAGTTACGAAATGGTCTTGGACAAAACCTTGGAGCGACGCTGCCAGTTGTAGAAGCGCTGGCGCTCCACCGGCAGATCTTCGACTTCCAGGGGATCGAAGCCCCGCTCCCGGAACCAGTGGATGGAGCGGGTGGTGAGCACGAACAGGCGACGGATGCCGAGCCGCTTGGCCCGCTCGGCCACCTTGGCGATCAGGGTGTCCCCCCGGTTGGAGTTGCGATACTCCGGGTGGATGGCGACGCAGGCCATCTCGGCCATGGCTTCTTCCATGAAACAATAGAGCGCCGCGCAGCCGATGATGAGGCCGTCCCGCTCGATGATGGTGAACTTGTCTATCTCCATCTCCAGCTGCTCCCGGGAGCGGCGCACCAGGATCCCTTCCTCCTCCAGCGGACGGATGAGATCCAGGATGCCGCCGATGTCCTCAATGGTGGCGGCCCGGGCCCGCTCGGCGCTTTCGCGCACGATCTGGGTACCCAGCCCCTCGCGGCTGAACAGCTCCTGCAGCATGGCGCCGTCGTCCTGATAGCTCACCAGGTGGGAGCGGGGTACGCCACCCCGGCAGGAGGCGATGGCCGCGCGCAGGTAGCGGGCGGTGCCTGACATCTCTTCCCCCGCCTGCTCCAGCGCCACCAGCAGCTCTTCGGCCTGCTCGGGGAAGAGCTCGGAGATGGCTTCCCCGTGCCTGTCCATTACCCCCTGGGTGCTGCTAAAGCAGATGAGCTTGTCGGCTTTGAGATCCACCGCCACCCGGCGGGCTACCTCTTCCGAGCTCAGGTTGAAGCTCTCGCCGGTGACCGAGCAGCCGATGGGGGAGATGAGCACCAGGCCGTGCTGATCCAGCTGGCGGGTGATCCCCTCCACATCGATGCGACGCACCCGGCCGCTGTGGCAGAAGTCGATGCCGTCATCCACACCCAGCGGCTGGGCGGTGACGAAGTTGCCGCTCACCACGCTGATGCGGGCCCCCTGCATGGGGGTGTTGGCGAGGCCCATGGAGAGCTGGGCGGTGATGTCGTATTGCAGACCGCCGCACACCTGCTTGATGATGGCGAAACTGGCATCGTCGGTGACCCGGATCCGCTTGTGATACTGGGCCTGGATGCCGGCGCGGGCCAGGGCCTCGTCATTTTGCGGACGCGAACCAAACACCAGTACCAGGCGGATCCCCAAGGTCTGCAGCAGGGCGATGTCGCTGACGATGTTGGCGAAATTGGGGTGACAAATGGCTTCCCCGCCGATCATCAGGACGAAGGTGGCACCCCGGTGCACATTGACATAGGGGGTGGATTGCCTAAAGGCATGGACCAGGCTGGGTTCGCGTTCACGCACGTGTTTCATTCCATAAAAAAGCAGCAATTCGCCCAATATATGAAAATAAATTCACAAATCAAGACTAAATATCGACTTGATGTTTTTTTGTCGCCATTTTGACCAGTGCGGGTGGGGGGGGAAGACGCAGGCGAGGGCGGGAGGGTCGCCCCGGGGGCCGCTCCCTGGTTGATCCGGGCTAATAACCTGATATCTTCGGTGTTCCTTTTCGTCAGCCGCATTGCGCGGGGTTTTATACAAGGACAGGGCATATGGAGCAGATTATTTCACCGGCAGAGGCGCTGCCGGGACGGCGGGAAGCGCTGGAGATTGGCCAGGTGCACGCAGTAAACGGCCACCCGACCCAGGGGCCCTGGCCCGAGGGGATGGAGCTTGCCTGGTTCGGCATGGGCTGTTTCTGGGGGGTGGAGCGTCTGTTCTGGCAGCAGCCCGGGGTCTATTCCACCGCCGCCGGGTATCAGGGGGGGCTGACCCCCAATCCCACCTACAAGGAGGTGTGCAGCGGCCTGACCGGCCACGCCGAGACGGTGCAGGTGGTGTTCGATCCCAAGGTCATCAGCTACGGGGGTCTCGTCAAGCTGTTCTGGGAACACCATGATCCGGCCCAGGGGATGCGCCAGGGTGGCGACATCGGCACCCAGTATCGCTCCGTCATCTTCGTCGGGGACGACACCCAGGAGGCGATTGCCCAGCAGAGCCTGGCCGCCTACCAGCAGGCCATGACGGCGAGCGGTGACGGGCGCACCATCACCACCCGCATCCTGCCGCTGGCCCCCTTCTACTATGCCGAGGATTATCACCAGCAATATCTGGAGAAGAATCCCGAGGGGTATTGCGGCCTGGGGGGCATTGGCGTCTGCCTGCCTCCCAGCCTGAATCGCTGAGGCGTCATTGCATACCACGGGGGCCATCAGGCCCCCGTGTCATTGTGATGAAAAATAATTGAAAAAAATGCGTCAGGTGGGGAACTAAACTGAACCCTGGCTGACCAAGAGGGTAGCGACCACGGATGGTTGCCAAGACCAGACACATTTTTTTGCCCCGATATTCATTACTCTGACAAGCGCGATGAATTGACAATGCTAGCAAGCAGGGCTGCCCGATGAGGCGGCCCTTTTCATTGGGCGTCCTGCCTCACTCCTCGCCTTATTGCATCTCGTCCCCTTGCCGTCACGGCAGGGGTGGGGTCAGCTGATGGTGCTGTCGAACAGGTTCTTGATGAGGTCGATGAACTCGATGAGGAAGGCTTGCTGGGCTTCGCTGGGGGCGGACAACCAGACGGCGGAGAGCACCTCTTCCAGATCGGCGACCACGGCATCGGCCTCCTGCATGATCAGGAAGCGCACCTTGGGGTCGAGCTGGGGGTTCTGCTCGCAGATGGCCATCAGGTTGTCGGCCACCCGGCCGCTCACCAGATCCTCGATGGTCTGGGCGCCGCCGCCTTGTTGCTGGCTCTCGAACAGACCCAGACTCTCTACCAGATACTCGATCAGCGCAATGTAACCGTCGCTCTCTACCACCATGATGGCTGCCCTTTCTTCATTGCCTTGGGGAAATGGTGCGTATTTTAGTGGCTGAACCCGTCATGGCAAGCGGCAGTGGAGCCGATGGCGGATAAATTGGACACCGCCGCGCTCCACTGTCTCCAATCCGGTCAGCAGGAAGCCGTGACGCAGGAAGAGGGCGAGGCTGAAGGCGCTCGCCTCCGTGGTGAGGCTGCCAAGCCCCATCTGGCTGGCGGCTGCCAGCACCCGCTCCAGCAGCAGGGTGCCAAGCCCCTGGCGCGGATGATCCGCGCTCACGTAGAGCAGGCTGAGATGACCGTCATCGCTCAGGGTGGCAAAGCCAAGGGGCACATCGTCTTGCTCGATGACCCAGCCATGGTGCTCGCGCAACTGGCTGGCAAGCCCCGGGTGATGGGCGCCCCTGGCCCACTGCTCCACCTGCTCCGGGCTGTAGTGTGCAGGCCCCAGGCGGCGTACCGACTGCTCGAACAGATCCAGCAGCCTTGGTATGTGCGCCTCCTCGAGGGGGACGATGCGAGAAGAAGAAAGAGACGGCATGGGTCAACCCTCCCTGATGGTCGCGCGGGGGGCCTGGGGCCGCTTCGCCCTGGGCAGACCCGCCACCACCCGCTCATAGGAGTGGACTATCCAGCCCTGCCAGAGATCGTCAGACAGGCCTTCACTCAGGGTCACCGTGTTCCAGTGCTGCTTGTTCATGTGCCAGCCCGGTTTCACCTCGGGGTGGATCTCCCGCAGCAGCAGGGCGAGCTCGGGTTCGCACTTCAGGTTGATGGAGAGGGGCTCCGCCTGCCAGTCCACCAGGGCAAACATCTTGCCGGCGATGCGGTAGACCAGGATCTCCGGGCCGAAGGGGGTGTCCTCGGTGGCGCCGGGCTGGCTGAGCAAAAATTCACGCAATTGAACGAGGGTCATGGGGACTCCAGGCTGGTCCGATCATGGTGGAAGCATGTTCACCGGGGTGAGCCTTCTGTTAATATGCGCGCCGAGTATACCCCCCATCACCCCGGGAGCCCATGAGATGTTGTACCACAAGGCCTTTGAACTGGGTCCCGATCGGGATTGGGTGGTGTTCGTGCACGGTGCGGGCGGCAGCTCCTCCATCTGGTTCAAGCAGTTGCGGGCCTACCGGGAGCACTTCAACGTGCTGCTGCTGGATCTTCGCGGTCACGGCCAGTCCAACCAGCTGCAGCAGGTGGTAAAGGGGCACTACAGCTTTCGGGCCGTGACCGAGGACATCCTGCGCCTGCTGGATCACCTGCGCATCCCCCACGCCCATTTTGTCGGCATCTCCCTTGGCACCATCCTCATCCGCCACCTGGCGGAGCTTCGCCCCGAGCGGGTCAAGAGCATGGTGCTCGGCGGCGCCATCCTGCGTCTCGACATCCGCTCCCGGGTACTGGTACAGCTTGGCCGCCTCGGCCAGCACTTCCTGCCCTACATGTGGCTCTACCGCCTGTTCGCCTTCATCATCATGCCGCGCCAGCACCATCAGGAGTCCCGCAACCTCTTCGTGCGCGAGGCTCGCAAGCTCTGCCAGAAGGAGTTCAAGCGCTGGTTCCGTCTCGCCACCGAGGTGAACCCCCTGATGCGCTACTTTCGCGAGCGGGCCCTGCCTATTCCCACCCTCTACGTGATGGGGGAGGAGGATCACATGTTCCTCGCCCCGGTGCGCGAGCAGGTGGCCCGCGACCCTTACAGCCGCCTCGAAATCATCGAAAAGTGCGGCCACGTCTGCAACGTGGAGCAGCCGGATCACTTCAACCGCCAGTCCCTGGCGTTTCTCTCCCGTCAGGTGGCGTCATCCGCCCTCTGAGGCCCGACAAGGGCCTCAGATGAAGTAGTGGCCAATCTCCAGATAGCGCTGGCGGATGTGCTCGATGAGCAGCCTTATCTTGCGCGGCGGCTGGCGGGTGAAGGGGTAGACGGCGTAGATGCCGAGCTTCTTGCCCACCCGGTCGGGAAACAAGTCCACCAGATCCCCCTGCATCAGGTCGTGATAGACCAGACAGCGCGGCACATAGACGATGCCGCGCCCCCCCAGCGCCGCCTTGCGCAGGGCCCCGGCGTTGTCGGTTGAAAAGCTCCCCGACACCGACACCAGATAGTTGCCCTCTTCCCCCTTGAAGGCCCACTCCGAGGCCCCCGTGCTCTGGTAGGCGTAGTGCAGGCAGTTGTGGGTGAGCAAGTCTGACGGCTCGCGCGGCGCCCCGAAGCGGCGCACATAGGCGGGGGCGGCGCAGATGACCCACTGGGAGTCGAGAATGTGGCGGGCAATCAGGCTCGAGTCATCCAGATAGCCGGTGCGAATGACCAGATCGAATCCCTCTTCCACCAGGTTGACGAAGCGGTTGTCCAGGGACATCTCCACCGTGAGCCCGGGGTGCTGCTGGCAAAAATCGGCCACCGCATCGGCCAGCAGCAGTTCGCCGGAGATGGTGGGCACCGACATCCGCACATGACCGCTCACCTTTTCACCAAATCCCGCCACCGCGTCGAAGGCGTCCAGTGCGGCGGCCTTCACATTTTTGGCACCCTGATAGAGCGCCTTGCCCGCCTCGCTCAGGGTGAGCCGGCGGGTGGTGCGATAGAGGAGCTGCACCCCGAGCTCTTCCTCAAGACGCCCGATCCGCTTGCTAACCACTGAATTTGTCAGGGAATTTTGTTCCGCTACCTTGCTGAAGGAGCCGGCCTCCACCACCTGGGCGAAGAGGATGAGGTCGTCGGTACTGGCCATATTGATCAACTTTTGGAACGAATGTTGTTCATTATTTCCATATATCGCGAAAAAGGAACAGGGTAAGGTCACGTCCGCTTAACAAAACAACAACAAGGTGCGCCTCTGCACCCCTCTGGACAAGGACGCAATGATGACAGACACCCTGCTGGCCCTGGTGGCCTTCTCGCCGATCCTGGTGGCCGCCGTGCTGCTGGTCGGCCTCAACTGGCCCGCCAAGCGCGCCATGCCCGTCGCCTTCCTGTTGACCGTGTTCATTGCCCTGTGGGGCTGGCAGATGAGCCCGACCCGGGTCTTCGCCTCCACCCTGCAGGGGCTGGTGATCACGGTGACCGTGCTCTGGATCGTGTTCGGCGCCATCCTGATGCTCAACACCCTCAAACACACCGGTGCCATCACCGCCATTCGCGGCGGTTTTACCAACATCTCGCCGGACAGGCGCATCCAGGCCATCATCATCGCCTGGTGCTTCGGCGCCTTTATCGAAGGGGCCTCGGGCTTTGGCACCCCCGCCGCCATCGCCGCGCCGCTGCTGGTGGCCATCGGTTTTCCGGCGCTCGCCGCCGTGCTGCTCGGCATGATGATCCAGTCCACCCCGGTGTCGTTCGGCGCGGTGGGCACCCCCATCCTGGTGGGGATCAACAAGGGGCTGGATAACCAGGCCATCGGCCAGACCCTGAGCGCCGGTGGCAGCAGCTGGGACATCTACCTGCAACAGGTGACCACCAACGTGGCCCTCATTCACGCCACCGTCGGCACCCTGATGCCGGTGCTGATGGTGATGATGCTGACCCGCTTCTTCGGCCGCAACCGCAGCTGGACCGAGGGGCTCTCCATCCTGCCGTTTGCGATTTTCGCCGGGCTCGCCTTCACCGTCCCCTATGCCCTCACCGGCATGCTGCTCGGCCCCGAGTTCCCGTCCCTCATCGGAGGCCTGGTGGGGCTGGCCCTGGTGGTGACGGCGGCGCGAGCCGGTTTTCTGGTGCCCAAGAACTCCTGGGATTTCGCCCCCGAGAACGAGTGGCCCGCCGAGTGGCTGGGCTCCTTGAAGCTCGATCTCAAAGAGGCCGCCGGCCGCCCCATGTCGCTCATGCTGGCCTGGTTTCCCTATGTGGCGCTGGCGCTCCTGCTGGTGGCGAGCCGGGTGAGCCCGGAGTTCAAGGCCAGCCTCCTGTCGGTGAGCCTCGCCTTCACCGACCTTTTGGGGGAGAAGGGGGTCAGCGCGTCCATTGAGCCGCTCTACCTGCCGGGGGGCCTGCTGGTGCTCTGCGCCCTGCTCGCCACCTGGCTGCAATCGCGCTCCCTCGCCCCCTTCGGGCGGGCATTGGGGGAGTCCAGCCGCACCCTGATCGGCGCCGGCTTCGTGCTGATTTTCACCGTGCCCATGGTGCGCATCTTCATCAACTCCGGCGTCAACGGGGCGGATCTCGCCAGCATGCCGGTGACCACCGCGAATTTTGCCGCCGGGCTGGTGGGGGAGTTCTTCCCGGCCCTCAGCGCCACCATAGGTGCGCTGGGGGCCTTCATCGCCGGATCCAACACGGTATCGAACATGATGTTCAGCCAGTTCCAGTTCGAGGTGGCCCAGACCCTGGGGGTCTCCACCGCCGCCATGCTGGCCCTGCAGGCAGTCGGCGCCGCTGCGGGCAACATGATCGCCATTCACAACGTGGTGGCGGCGTCGGCCACCGTGGGGCTGCTCGGTCGTGAGGGGGCGACGCTGCGCAAGACGGCGCTGCCGACCCTCTACTACCTGCTGGTCACCGGCCTTATCGGGCTGGCGCTCATGTACAGCTTCCACATCTCGGACGCACTGCTGCAGCTCAAGTAAGGAGAGCAAGTGATGAAGGTAATGCGGGTCTACCCGGCCAAGCCGGCCGATGTCTATCTCTACGCCACCTGTCTGGTGGACCTGTTCGACCCGGTGGCGGGGCTCGATGCCATCGCCCTGATCGAGCGGGAAGGGATAAGGGTGCACTTTGTCGAGAAACAGACCTGCTGCGGGCAGCCGGCCTACACCTCGGGTCACGAGGAGGAGGCGCGCAAGGTGGCGCAAAGCCAGATGGCGCTCTTCCCCGAGCCCTGGCCGGTGGTGGTGCTGTCGGGCTCCTGCGGCGGCATGATGCACCACCACTACCGCCGCCTCTTCCCCGAGAGCCCCGAGGTGGCCGATTTTTGCGATCGGGTGTTCGAGCTCACCGAGTTTCTGGCCCAGGTCTGCCGGGTGCGCTGGCACGGGGTGGGGGAGGCGAGCATCGTCATGCATACCTCCTGCTCGGCCCGGCGCGAGATGCAGGTACACACCACGGCCCGCAGCCTGCTGGGGCAGCTCGATGGCGTCACCTTGCATGAACAGGCCTACGAGAGCGAGTGCTGCGGCTTTGGCGGCACCTTCTCGGTGCGCCACCCCCACATCAGCCAGGCCATGGTGGAGGACAAGACCCGCCACCTGCTGGCCACCGGCGCCGACACCCTGGTGAGCGCCGACTGGGGGTGCCTCTTGAACATCAAGGGATCCCTGGCCTATCAGGGCAGGATCTTGCCTGCCACCCACCTGGCGAGCTTCCTGCTCGCCCACAGCCGCCCCGACAGTGACGAAATAGCTCATAACGGTGCCGCTGTTAGCGATTTGGCTCATACCAAAGAGGCCCAGCCCCATGTCTGATCACGCCAAGTATTCGCCGCGCCGCTTCCATCCCCAGGCCGAGGCGGCCCTGGCCGACCCCGTGCTGCGCCAGAACTTTCGCGGCGCCATGGATTATCTGCGCGCCAAGCGCCGCGACGCCTTCGCCGATCCCGCCGAGGAGGCGGCGGTGCGCGATGCGGCGGAGCAAATTCGCCAGCGCTGCCTCTCGCGCCTGCCGGACCTGCTGGAGCAGCTCGAAGCCAACTGTGAGCGCAACGGCATCCGGGTGCACTGGGCCCAGACACCGGCCGAGGCCAACGCCATCATCCTCGGTATCGCCCAACAACACGGGGTGAGCAGCATCGTCAAGGGCAAGTCCATGGTGAGCGAGGAGGTAGGCTTCAACCACGAAATGGCGCGCCACGGCATCCGCTGCCTTGAGAGCGACATGGGGGAGTTTATCGTCCAGCTCGACGGCGACACCCCGTCCCACATCATCATGCCCGCCATCCACAAGAACAAGCAGGAGGTGAGCGACACCTTCGCCGGCAACCTGGAAGGCTTCACCCCCACCACGGACGTGGATGCCCTGATCCAGACCGGGCGGCGGGCCCTGCGCGAAGAGTTTCGCCGCGCCGGCATGGGGCTCTCCGGCGTCAACTTCGCGGTGGCCGAGACCGGCAGCCTGTGTCTGGTGGAGAACGAGGGCAACGGGCGCATGTGCACCACTGTGCCGAAAGTCCACGTGGCCATCACCGGCATCGAGAAGGTGGTGGAGTGCCTATCCGACGTGCCGCCCCTTTACAGCGCCCTGACCCGCTCGGCCACCGGCCAGGCCATAACCACCTACTTCAACGTCATCAGCGGCCCGCGCCGGGCATGGGAGCTGGACGGCCCGGACGAGGTGCACCTGGTGCTGCTCGACAACGGCCGCAGCCAGGCTTACCGGGACGAAGAGCTGCGCAAGACATTGCAGTGCATCCGCTGCGGCGCCTGCATGAACCACTGCCCGGTCTACACCCGCATCGGCGGCCACGCCTACGGCACCATCTACCCGGGTCCCATCGGCAAAATCATCTCCCCCCATCTGCTGGGGCTGGAAAGCACGAGCGATCTGGTGACGGCCTCGAGCCTGTGCGGTGCCTGCGGCGAGGTGTGCCCGGTGCGCATCCCCATTCCCGACCTGTTGCAGCGCCTGCGCCGGGAGGCCAAGCACGACGCACAGCCCGGCCACGAACCGCTGGCGGGGCAGGGGGCGGCCAGGAGCCGGCTCGAGACCCTTGCCATGCAGGGCTTTGCCTTTGCCGCCACCCACCCGCGCCTCTACCACGCCGCAACCGGGGTGGCCGGTCGCCTGCGGGGCTTGATGCCCAAACACCTGGGCCCCTGGACCCAGTGCCGCGAAGCCCCCCAACCCGCCCCCCAGAGCCTGCACGCCCTGCTGCGCCAGAAGAAGAAGGAGTCCTGAGATGTCGAGCAAAGAGGCCATATTAAGCCGCCTGCGCGGCGCCGCCATCCCCATGGCCCACGCCCCCCATGGCTGGCAGCCCTGGCGCGGGGAGGATGAACAGGCGCGGCGTGAGCGCTTTGTTGCCGGGATCAGCGCCAGCCACGCCGAGATCCTGACCGTCAAGGAAGCAACCCTTGCCCGGGATCTGAGCGCCTGGCTGGATGAAGAGGGCGTGACGAGTCTGGCCTGTGGCCAGGGTGGCCGCTGGCAGGCGGCGGTCGCGGCGGCTTGCGCTGGGCGATCTGTGTTGACCCCCTCTGGCGAGTTCGCAAGCTGGAAGGACGATCTGTTCGATGCCTGTCAGGCGGGCATCACCCACTGCGCGGGGGCCATCGCCGACACTGGCACGCTCGTGTTGCTGCCCGATGGCGGCGAGCCGCGCACCCTATCCCTGGTGCCCCCCTGCCATATCGCCCTGCTGGCGGCCTCCACCATTGCCGACAACCTGGCGGGGCTGGTGGCGGCCGGGCGCTGGCAGCAGGCCATGCCCACCAACCTGTTGCTGGTTTCCGGCCCCTCCAAGACCGCCGACATCCAGCAGACCCTGGCCTACGGCGCCCACGGCCCGAGCCGCCTCTTGGTAGTGCTGGTGGAGGATTGCTGATGCCTTGGAACCAATTTGACGCCGCCGTGCTTTCGCGCATCCCGCCGGAGCGGCTGGTGAGCGACCCGGATCTTCGGCTGGCCCACGGCACGGACGCCAGCTTCTACCGGCTGGTGCCCGAGCGCATCGTGCGCCTCGACTCCCTCGATGAAGTGCGCTTCGTGCTGGGGGTGTGCCGCGAATTGCACCTGCCGTGCACCTTTCGCGCCGCCGGCACCAGCCTCTCGGGTCAGGCCCTGAGCGATTCGGTGCTCATCACCCTGACTGACAGCTGGCGCGGCCACCGCATTCTGGACGAGGGGGCCCGCATCGCCCTGCAACCCGGGGTGATCGGCGCCGATGCCAACCGTTATCTGGCGCCCCTGGGGCGCAAGATTGGGCCGGACCCCGCCTCCATCAACGCCTGCAAGCTCGGCGGCATCGCCGCCAACAACGCGAGCGGCATGTGCTGCGGCACCGCCCACAACAGCTATCACACCTTGCACGCCATGACCTTGCTGCTGGCCGATGGCACCGTGCTGGACAGTGGCGACCCCCAGAGCCGCGCCGCCTTTGCGGCCAGGCGCCCGGAGCTGCTCACGGGGCTCGCCGCCCTGCGCGCCGAGGTGCTGGCGAATACTGAACTTGCCGCCAAGATCCGCCACAAGTACCGGCTCAAGAACACTACCGGCTACGCCATCAATGCCCTGCTCGACCATGAGGACCCCGTCGATATCCTCACCCACCTGATGATCGGCTCGGAGGGGACCCTCGGCTTTATCGCCGAGGTGGTGCTCGATACCGTGCCCGAATACCCCCACAAGGCCTCGGCCCTGCTGGTGTTTCGGGACGCCGAGCAGGCGTGTCTGGCCACCTCACGCCTGAAAAGTGCGCCGGTGGCGGCGGTGGAGCTGATGGATGGACGATCCCTTCGCTCGGTCGCGGGCAAGCCCGGCCTGCCGGACTTTATCAAGACGCTGGATCTGGCTGCCTGCGCCCTGCTTGTCGAGGTGCATGGGGAATCGAAAGAGGAGCTGGTGGATCGCTGCGAGCAGGTGACGGTCATGGCGGCCGAGTTCGTTCAGGTCGCCTCTGTGCCTTTTACTACCGACAGTGCCGGCCTCTGGGCTATTCGCAAGGGGCTCTTCCCGGCGGTGGGGGCGGTGCGCACCACTGGCACCACCGTCATCATCGAGGATGTCGCCTTTCCCATCGAGCGTCTGGCCGAAGGGGTGGCGGGGCTGCAAGCCCTGTTCGATCGCTTCGAATACGGTGAAGCGATCATCTTCGGCCACGCGCTGGAGGGGAACCTGCACTTCGTCTTTACCCAGGGGTTCGACGATCCGGCGCAGGTGGCCCGCTACGGCGCCTTTATGGACGCGGTGGCCGAGCTGGTCGCGGTGCGCTTTGGCGGGTCCCTCAAGGCCGAGCACGGCACCGGCCGCAACATGGCCCCCTATGTGGAGCTGGAATGGGGGCCGGAGGGGATGGCGCTGATGCGCCGCATCAAGGCGCTGCTGGACCCCGATAACCTGCTCAATCCCGGCGTCATCATCAACGACGACCCCAAGGCCCACCTGGCCCATCTCAAACCCATGCCGGCGAGCGATGCCATCGTGGATCCGTGCATCGAATGCGGCTTTTGTGAGGCGGTCTGCCCCTCGCGCACCCTGTCGCTCTCGCCGCGCCAGCGCATCGTGCTCTATCGCGAACTGGCCCGCCGCAATCGTGCCGATGAGCCCTCCCGCGAGCTGGCCCGGCTGTTTGACTATCAAGGGATTGAGACCTGTGCCGCCACCGGGCTCTGCGCCGATCGCTGCCCGGTCGGCATCAACACCGGCAGCCTGATCAAGAAGCTGCGCACAGACAAATATCAGCGCTTCGTGCCCATCGCCCGCTGGAGCGCCGATCATTTCGCCGGCGTTACCCGCACGGCCCGTGGGGCGCTGGGCCTCAAAGCCATTGCCGGCAAGCTGCTGGGAGACAAGGCGCTGGCAGGATTGGTGGGGGGCGTGCGCAAGCTCAGCGGCCAGCGCACCCCCGCCTGGTTGCCCACCCTGCCGGGGCCGAGCCGCTACCAATGGCCGCAAGGGGAGGGGAGCAATGACGGTTCACGCGAGCGCGCTGTGGTCTATCTGCCATCCTGCGCCAGCCGGGTGTTCGGCCAGCAGGAGGAGGCCCCGTCACTGCCGGACGTGGTGCAATCACTTCTCAATAAAGCGGGCTGCCGGGTGATAGTGCCGCAAGGCATTGAGGGGCTCTGCTGCGGCATGCCCTATGACAGCAAGGGGATGAGCGAGGTGGCACAGGCCAAGCGCAGTGAGCTGGCCGATGCATTGTGGCAGGCAAGCGAACAGGGGCGCTGGCCCGTGCTGCTCGACACCAGCCCCTGCGTGCAGCGACTGCTCTCGGGGGCGCTCGGCAAGGGCCTTCGGGTGTTCGAGCCCTCCGTCTTTGTGCTGGAACACCTGCTGCCCCACCTTGAGCTGACCCCCCTCGATGAGACCGTGATGCTCCATATCACCTGCAGCAGTCGGCGCATGGGGTTGGGGGAGACCATGCTGGCGCTGGCCCGTGCCTGTGCCCGGGAGGTGATAGTCCCTGAGCATATCCAGTGCTGCGGCTTTGCTGGCGACAAGGGGCTGATGACCCCGGAGCTCAACGCCGCGGCCCTCGCCAGCCTGCCCGCCCAGGTCCCCAACGATTGTCGTCAGGGATTCAGCAACAGCCGCACCTGCGAAATGGGGCTCAGCCAGTACGCTGGCATTCCCTATCACAGCATCCTCTATCTGGTGGATCAGGCGGCGAAATAGGGAAACAAAAAACGGCAGGATAACTATCCTGCCGTTTTCAATGGGGTGAACAAGGTGGCTTAAAAACGGGACTTGTCTGGTGCTACGTGCTATGAAAGGGGCCGATGCTGATACGAACGATGGCAAGGAAGGATTGATGACGCCGCTAAACCACTATCTGCCTGCCTATCACTTCTGTGAAGAGCACGCTCGCGACATTGCCGCCGACCCGCACACCGTCATCCAAGCGGCGGCCAACTATCGACCGGAAGCGGATCCGGCCTTTCGCCACCTGATCGGCTTGCGGGAAGTGCCGATGCGCTTTGGGCATCTTCTTGGCCGCCAACAGAGCGCCAGCCCGCCTCCCTTTGGCTTGGACAGATTCGTGCCGCTCGACAGCCAGGACGACAACACGCTGCTCTACGGCCTTGTCGGCCGGTTCTGGCGGCCGGACTTTGGTCTGGTGACCATGGCGGACAGTCAGGCGTATCTGGACTTTGCGGCGCCAGGCGTCGCCAAGCTCGCCCTGGGGTTTTCGGCCAGCCGCCAGCCAAACGGCACCACCCGGTTGATCACCCAGACAAGGGTGTTCTGCCCGGATCTGGCCTGCCGCCTCAAATTCGCACCTTACTGGTATCTGATCCGTCCCGTCAGCGGCCTGATCCGGCGCCGGATACTGGGCGCCATCAAGGCAGAGAGTGAAAGAGGGTTGTAAGGCCATGCCGGAGTGTTCACCTGTACTTTCACTTTTTGGCACAAACAGAAGATGAGGGATTAATGACGTCTGAGTTCCCCATTGCCGTGCTTGTAGCCATGGAATACGGCCGCACCTGCGAAATGAGGTGGTAACAGTATTCCCTATCACAGTATCCTCATCTGGTTGATCAAGTGGTGAGATAAAGAAGTAGGTGCAAGAGACGGGATTTTATCTGGCCATTAACTGCTTCACGACAAGTTCCCATTAAGTAATGTTCAACTCAGCCAAGATGCGATAGACACTAACCCTACTGGAATAACGATCATCATTACTAGAACACCAAGGCAGCCGCTACCCCGGTTTGATGATGAGTGGAAATCATTATTTGTTGTTTCTCGGTTACTCAACCATTCAGTATGGCAATTTGAGCAATAGAGTTTCATTGTTCCCGTATTCCAAGCGCGAATGGTGCGATTGTCAAACGGGGCATTGCAGCGACAACGAGAACAGGTAAAGAATTTTTTTGAAGGTTTTTTGGGACGACTGAATAGAGCAAGTAATATCATTGCAAACAATGCAATAGGAAGTGATATCGCAAGGTCTTTTTCTTTATAATATTTAAAGCCAGTAAAAGTTATCAAAACTATAGCCAAGATTAAAAAAACATAATCCAGAGGTGTTTTTCTGACAGGTTCAAGTATGATTTTTTTATCACTTGGCCCTCCCTTAGAACGAGAGCTTTGTTTGGAAGGTTGTTTGATAGGACGAAGAGTCCAACCTTCATAGTAAACTTCTGTCGCTCTCACCCGTCGCTGACTATCGGTGTCAGTCTCAAACAACACCTCGTCATTAATCTGTGGCCTTCTGTCATTAGGGTTCACAGCAGAGATATGGAAGAATATTTTTTCTGAACCATCCTCTGGCGTAATAAAACCAAAGCCCTTGCCATCATTCCATTGAGTAACTTTCCCTTTCATTTTCTTCCTTGGGTATCAAATGTTGAATTGACTGTGTTAATGAACAAGGGATTGACAAACAAAATGATTTTTTATTCTTGTATCCCTAAATAACTGATCCCAATAGTGCTACACCTTCGCTGTGCCATAGCCATTCCCCGGGAAAGGAGACACGGTATCCATGAAGTGTTTCACTCGGGCCAGCAGGTTTGCCATCCCTCTGCATTGATGATTGCGCGTGATGGTTTC
>NZ_JAGKRH010000394.1:0-293 GCF_017939245.1 Aeromonas sp. PrichA-15
TTCCTAACGGCTTTGTCTGCCCTGAATGTGCCAACAAGACCTGTTGTCGCCTGAGAAGGCGGCCACGTGTGTGGCAATGCAATCACTGCCGTCACCAGATGTCATTGACTGGAAACACGATTTTCGCAAACACCAAGCTCCCACTGGCCAAGTGGTTTCTGGCAATGCACCTGTTGTCACAAACCAAAACAGGCTTGTCAGCGATGGAGCTAAAGCGCCAGTTGGGCGTCAAATATGACACCGCCTGGATGCTCAAGCACAAGCTGCTGCAAGCCATGAAAGAGTCCGATGAC
>NZ_JAGKRH010000072.1:0-42904 GCF_017939245.1 Aeromonas sp. PrichA-15
AGTGTGCTAACGCCAGGAATCGCATGCGTTTCCTGGCGTTGGTTTCTGCCTTGGCGAGGGCCAAGAAATCGATTGGATCGGACATACTGAGTACAGTGAAACCAGAATAGAGCAATTAGATCACATCTTTAATCTGATTGGTATAAATCACAATATATAGTTTTTTAAATTCTTAAATTTACTACTGGTAGTATTCTTGTCACGATATTGCCCCATTCACAGGAGGTTGATTGACCATGGCTAAATCCATTCCGGTACTGGAGGGCGTCACCGCCAGCCGCCAGATCCCTCTGCAGGAGACGTCTCTCGAGATCTGGGACAGCAAGTATCGTCTCAAGAGCAAGGATGGCGCCCCCATCGACGGCTCCATCGACGAGACCTACCAGCGTGTCGCTCGCGCGCTGGCTGCGCAGGAGCGCGAACCCGACACCTGGTATGAACCCTTCCTGTGGGCCCTGCGCAATGGTGCCATTCCGGCGGGCCGTATCACTTCCAACGCCGGGGCGTTTGAGCACAAGCCGGCGACCTCCACCATCAACTGCACCGTCTCCGGCACCATTGAGGATTCGATGGACGATATCCTCGGCAAGGTGCACGAGGCGGGCCTGACCCTGAAGGCGGGTTGCGGCATCGGTTACGACTTCTCGACCCTGCGACCGCGCGGAGCCTTCGTCTCGGGAGCGGGAGCCTATACCTCCGGGCCGCTCTCCTTCATGGATATCTACGACAAGATGTGCTTTACCGTCTCCTCTGCCGGTGGCCGTCGTGGCGCCCAGATGGGCACCATGGATATCCGTCACCCCGATGTCGTCGAGTTCATCCAGGCCAAGCGGGAGGATGGTCGCCTGCGTCAATTCAACCTCTCCCTGCTCATCACGGAAGAGTTCGTCAGTGCGGTGAAGGAGGATGCCCCCTGGCAACTGATCTTCCCCTACACCGCCAAGGAGGTGGAGCAGGATGGCATCGCGCTGGATGACCCAGCGAGGGTGGTCTGGGCGGACTGGCCCAACAAGGAGGGTGTGGTGATCAACGAGCTGGGCCAGGTGGCCTGCAAGGTCTACAAGACCCTGCCCGCGCGCAAGCTGTGGAACGTCATCATGACCTCTACCTACGACTATGCGGAGCCCGGTTTCATCCTGATCGACAAGGTGAACCAGATGAACAACAACTGGTTCTGCGAAGAGATCCGTGCCACCAACCCTTGCGGTGAACAGCCTCTGCCGCCCTATGGGGCCTGCCTGCTGGGCTCGGTCAACCTGACCACCTTCGTGCGCGATCCCTTCACCGAGCAGGCCGCCTTCGACTGGCCCGCGTTTCGCAAGGTGGTGGCCATCTTCACCCGCATGCTCGACAACGTGGTGGAGATAAACCAGCTGCCGCTGGCCAAGCAGCGCGAGGAGATCACCGCCAAGCGTCGCCACGGCATGGGCTTCCTGGGGCTGGGCTCGACCCTCACCATGCTGCGCATCAAGTACGGCTCTGCGGCCTCCGTCGCCTTCACCGAACAGGTCTCCCAGGAGCTGGCGATGACCGGCTGGCAGGAGTCTCTGCGTCTGGCGAAGGAGAAGGGGCCGGCCCCCATCATGGAGCAGGAGTTCGAAGTCACCGGCAAGATGCTGCGTCTGCGCCCCGAAATGGCGGCAGATGGCATCAAGCTCGGCGACAAGGTGAAGGGCAAGGTGTTGCATGCCCGCTACAGCCGCTATATGCAGCAGGTGGCCGAGGTGGATCCCGCTCTGGTAGCCGAGCTGGCCGAGGTGGGCGGACGCTTCACCCACCACAGCAGCATAGCGCCGACCGGCACCATCTCCCTGTCGCTCGCCAACAACGCCAGCAACGGCATCGAGCCGAGCTTTGCCCACCACTACAGCCGCAATGTCATCAAACCGGGCAAGAAGAGCAAGGAGAGCGTGGATGTCTACTCCTTCGAGCTGCTGGCCTATCGCGAGCTGGTGAACCCGGCCGCCATGCCCTATGCCGAGGAGGAAGGTAGCCGCCTGCCGGATTACTTCATTACCGCGGACGACATCACGCCGACCGGGCACGTGGATATCCAGGCGGCGGCCCAGCGCTGGATCGACTCCTCCATCTCCAAGACCGCCAACGTGCCGACCGATTTTCCGTTCGAGCAGTTCAAGGATATCTACCTCTATGCCTCGGACTCCGGTCTCAAGGGCTGTACCACCTTCCGCTTCAACCCGGCCGCCTTCCAGGGCGTGCTGGTGAAGGAGAAGGATCTGGAGAACACAAGTTACGAGTTTACCTTGGAAGATGGCACCGTCATCACGGCGAAGGGGAACGAGGAGATCGAATACGATGGCGAGCTGCACACCGCCGCCAACCTTTATGACGCCTTGAAAGAAGGCTATTACGGCAAGTTCTGAGGACGAGACATGGTCAAGAAGATCGACAGAAAAATCGTCGCCTACAAGGTAAAAACCCGGGATGAGCCGCAAGATGCGCCGACGCCCCAGGATGACGTGGTGCACATGCATGAAACCGTGCTGCGCCCGGAACGGTTGATGGGCACCACCTACAAGCTGAAGACGCCGGAGCACGTCTCCGAGCACTCGCTGTTCATCACCATCAACGACATCATTCTTAACGAGGGCACGGTGCACGAGACCCGGCGCCCGTTCGAGATCTTCATCAACTCCAAGAGCCTGGAGCACTATCAGTGGATAGTGGCGCTGACCCGCATCATCTCGGCGGTGTTTCGCAAGGGAGGGGACGTCACCTTTCTGGTGGAGGAGTTGCGCTCCGTGTTCGATCCCAAGGGGGGCTACTGGAACAAGGGCAAGTACGTGCCTTCGCTCATCGCCGAAATTGGCAACGTGATCGAAACCCATCTCACCGAGATCGGCATGCTCAAGGTGCCTGGGCTGGACGAGCACCAGCAGGCGTTCCTGGCCGAGAAGCAGGCGCAATTGCAGGCACAGCAACAGGCAGAAGAGCAGCCGGCGGGCAGCGGTTTCCCACCCAGTGCCGCGCTCTGCTACAAGTGCCACACCAAGGCGCTGGTGCAAAAGGATGGCTGCATGACCTGTCTCAACTGCGGGGATTCCAAGTGCGGTTGAGGGGCTGATTGCCACCAAAGGCCGGCGACATGCCGGCCTTTTCGTTGCTGATTTTATATTCGAACGACGCCCATGATGGCAGCGATTTGTTGCGCACAGGTAAATTCGGGCGTAGCGTTGGGGGTAATAAAACTGTCACGGCCGTGTGGTTTCAATGACATCTGAGATTCACACACGTGGCACCTTCAGTGCCAAGGAGGATGCTTATGGACAACACGGACCGAAAGCTGTTTATCCTGGATACCAACGTTCTGCTTCACGAACCCCTCGCCATCTACTCCTTCAAAGAGCACGACGTGCTCATCCCCATGACGGTGCTCGAAGAGCTCGACAACATCAAGGATCGCCAGAAGGACGTCAGCCGTGATGCCCGCATCGCCATCCGTGCCCTGGAAGATGTCTTCCGCGATGCGACTCCGGAGCAGATAGTGCAAGGAGTGGCACTGGCCGGCGAGGCGAGCGGCCGTATCTCCATCTTCAGCGATCACCATCTGCCCCAGGATGCCGAGGTGTTCACCGACAAGGAGGCGGACAACCGCATCATCAACGCTGCCCTCTATCTGCAGAAGCACGAGATGAAGCGTCAGGTGGTGCTGGTCACCAAAGACATCAACATGCGCCTCAAGGCCAAGGGAGCAGGTCTTGCCCATGTGGAGGATTACCGCAGCGACCAGCTCATCGACGACATCCGCCTGCTCGCCAAGGGCTTCCAGGTGGTGCCCGGCAGCTTCTGGGAGCGGGTCGGCGAGTGCGACAGCGAGACCCATGGCCGCGACACAGTGCATGTGATCGACTCGAACCTGCTGGAGGGGGTGCACGTCAACCAGTACCTGCTGGACGAGGAGAACTTCTTTGCCGCGCGGGTACTGAGCCACGACGGCAACAAGATCTGCCTGAAAGATCTCGGCCGCGAGCGGCTGATGTCCCGCAAGGCCTGGGGGGTGCATCCCAAGAACGTCTATCAGGGCATGGCGCTGGATGCCCTGCTGGATCCGCACATCGACCTGGTGATCCTGACCGGCCCGGCGGGCTGCGGCAAGACCCTGCTTGCCATGGCGGCGGCGCTGGAGCTGGTGATCGAGAAGGGGATCTACGAGAAGGTGATCGTCACCCGCAATACCCCGGAAATTGCCGAGAGCATCGGCTTCCTGCCCGGGACCGAAGAAGAGAAGATGATGCCCTGGCTGGCGGCGGTGACCGACACCCTGGAGGTGCTGCACAAGCAGGACGAGAACATGAGCGGGTCGCTCAGCTACATCATGGAGAAGGCCAATATCCAGTTCAAATCGGTCAACTTCATGCGCGGGCGCAGCATCCAGAACACCTTCGTGCTGCTGGACGAGTGCCAGAACCTGACCGCGTCCCAGATCAAGACCATCATCACCCGCTGCGGGGAGGGGACCAAGATCGTCTGCTCTGGCAACCTGGCTCAGATCGACTCCAACTACCTGAGCCCGGTGACCTCGGGTCTGACCTACATCGTCGAGCGGTTCAAGGACTTCGACGGCAGTGCCAACATCTTCCTGAACGGGGTGGTGCGCAGCAGGCTGGCTTCGTTCGCCGAGGAAAATCTCTGATTTGACGGGATCTCTGCATGAGAAAGGGGAAGCCGGACGGCTTCCCCTTTTTTGATCCCGCCTATCTCATGCCTCTCTCGGTCGGCCCAGGTAGCGCAGCAGCCCGGGGTGATCGCTGCTGTGCAGGATATCCGGCTTGCCCTGCAAGGCGATGCGCCCCGCGTCGATGAAGGGCATCGTCCTAGGAACGACAGGGAGAGACCATCTGCTTGTCAGCCCTTCACTGTGGCGCCAGAGCGCGGCCCAGGTAGCGCAGCAGCCCGGGGTGATCGCTGCTGTGCAGGATATCCGGCTTGCCCTGCAAGGCGATGCGTCCCGCGTCGATGAAGAGCACCTGATCGGCGATGAGCTGGGCATCCTCGGGGTTGTGAGAGACCATCAGCACGGTGATGCCCTGCTCGCAGGCGAGGCGGGCGACCTCCGCCAGCATCTCCCGGCGCAGGGCCGGATCGAGGGCCGAGAAGGGCTCGTCCAGCAGCAGCAGCGGCCTGCCCCGCACCAGGGCGCGGGCCAGCCCCACCCGCTGCTGCTGGCCGCCGGAGAGCTGCTCCGGCAGGCGCGTCAGCATCTCCCCCAGGCCCACCTTGTCAGCGGCCTCCTGCACCTGCCTTTTCTGGGCCGGATTCAAGCGCAGGCCGGGATGCAGGCCGATGGCGATGTTGTCGAACACCGACAGGTGCAGGAAGAGGTTGTGATCCTGGAACAGGGTGGTGACCGGGCGCTCGGCGGGGCCCAGTGACAGCAGATCCTGGCCGTCGAAGGTGAGGGTGCCCGACTCCACCGGCACGAAGCCCGCGATCATGCCGAGCAGGGTGGACTTGCCGGCGCCGCTCGGACCGATGAGGGCGGTGATCTCCCCCTTGGGCAAGGTCGCACTGAAGGTCACCTGCCAGTCGGGATAACTGGTGACCAGTTCCTCAATTACCAGCATGTTTGGCTCCTGAATGTCGTTTTATAGAACAACAAGTAAGAAAAATTGATGGAAAGCAGCGTGAGTGACTGCTCCAAGTGGCGCCCCAGGGGCGTGCCCGGCCGGATCCTGGGGGCTGGGGGGCGGCAATGCCGCCGGGGATCAGTGATCCACATGTCTGCCTCCCAGTCCCCGCTCCACCAGCCAGAACAGGGAGAAGCAGAGGGTGAGCAGCAGCAGGGCGGTGGCGGCCGCCTCGGTCAGCCGGTAGCTACCGAGCTGCTGATAGAGCAGCCAGGGCAGGGTAGTGAGGGTCTGGCTGCCGAACATGGCGATGGCCCCGAGATCCCCAAGGGACAATATCATCGAGAGCGCCATGGCCAGGGCCAGCGGGCGGCGCAGCAGGGGCCACTCCACCAGGCGCAGGCGATGCAGGCCGCGCACCCCCAGGCTGTCCGCCAGCCGATCGTACTGGCGCACCACCAGTTGCATGGGGGCCGAGAGGGTGCGCAGCACATAGGGCAGCGCCATCAGGGCGTTGACCAGCACCACCAGCCAGGGGCCCAGGGCAAAGACGTCGGTGAAGGGCATGAACAGGATGAAGAGGCCGGTGGAGAGCACCACCGCCGGGATCATCAGGATCATGGAGCCGCTGGCCTCCCACAGGGCGGCGGCCCGCCGTTTGCGATCCCGCACCCTCAGATGCCGGCTGGTGAGCAGCAGCCCGGCGCCGAGCAAAGTGGCCAGGGAGCCCGCCGCCAGGGCTATGCCCAGGGACTGTCCCCCTGCCTGCCACAGCCGGGGTGAGCCGAGCGCCGCCAGCAGACCGGGGTTGAACCCGGCGACCACGATGGCCAGCAGGGGCGGCAGGAAGATGGCGAGCCCCATGGTCAGGGCAAGGCCATCTACCAGAGCGCTGCCCTTCTGGTGTCTGTCGGGACGCAGGCAGGGGCGACGGCTGGTGAGGCGACTCGCCGGGGTGGTCTGCAGCTTGTGTTGCAGCAGGAGCAGGGCCAGGGTCAGCAGTAGTTGCACCAGGGCGAGCCCGCCAGCGGTGGCGAGATCGAAGTCAAAGCGCAGCGCCTGGTAGACGGCCACCTCCAGTGTGGTGGACTTGGGGCCGCCCCCGAGCGCCAGCACTGTGGTGAAGCTGGTGAAGCAGAGCATGAAGATGAGGCTGGCGAGCCCCGGCAAGATGCCGCGGATGAGCGGCCACTCCAGCAGCCGGAAGATGTGGGAGGAGCGCATGCCGAGCTGGCTGGCGAGGCGCCAGGAGGACTCGGGGATGCTCTCTATGCTCTGCAGGATTAGGCGGGCGGCCAGCGGCATGTTGAAGAAGACATGGGCCAGCAGGATGCCGAACAGGCCATAGAGGTAGTTGCCGGGGTCCAGGCCCAGGCCGTGCAGCAGTTGCGGCAGCCAGCCCTGGCGACCGTGCACCGCCACCATGCCGAAGATGGCGATGATGACCGGCAACACCAGGGAGAGGCCGAACAGCTTGAGCAGCAGGCGGCGTCCGGTGAAACGGCGTCGCGCCAGGGCCCTGGCCACCGGGATGGCAAGCCCCAGGCTCAGCAGGGTGGAGAGCAGTGCCTGCCAGAGGCTGAAACCCAGCACGTGGCGCAGGTAGGGATCGCCTAGCAGGGCGCGGGGGGAGAGGGCCCCCGCCTGCCACAGCAGGGCGACCAGCGGCCCAATGGAGAGCAGCAGGATGACCAGGGTGGCTGCACTGCCGGGCAGCCACCAGAGGGTGCGACGACCTGAACTCACTGGGTGACGGCTTGCAGCCATTCGCGGATCCACCCCTTGCGGTTGGCGGCCACCTCGTCAGAGCTGAAGGTGAGTGGCTTAGCTACGGTGATCATCTGTTCGAACCCCTTGGGCAGCGCCACGTCTGTCACCGGATACATCCAGTTGCCGCCGGGGATCTCGTTCTGGAAGGCGGGGCTCACCATGAATTGCAGGAACTGGTCAGCCAGTTTGCCCTGTGTGGCGCCCTTGAGCTTGGCCGCTACTTCCACCTGGCGGTAGTGACCCTCCTCGAACGCGGCCGCCCGGTACTGGGGTTTGCTCTCGGCGATCAGGTGATAGGCGGGGGAGGTGGTGTAGGAGAGTACCATGTCCGCCTCGCCGTCGAGGAACATGCCGTAGGCCTCTGACCACCCCTTGGTGACGGTGACCGTCTTTTTGGCCAGTTGCGCCCAGGCGGTCGGTGCCTCATCCCCGTAGACCGACTTCATCCAGAGCATCAGCCCCTGACCCGGGGTGGAGGTGCGGGGATCCTGATAGATCACCTTGATATCGGGGCGCGCCACCAGCTCCTTCAGGCTCTTGGGGGGCTGCTTGAGCTTGTTGCTGTCATAGACGAAGGCGAAGTAGCCGTAGTCATAGGGGACAAAGGTGTCGTCCTGCCAGCCACCCGGCACCTTGAGGCCATCGAGCCTGGTGGAATGGGAGGCGAACAGGCCGCTCTGCTTGGCCTCGCTGATGAGGGCATCGTCCAGCCCCAGCACCATGTCGGCCTTGCTGTGCTGGCCTTCCAGCCGCAGCCGGTTGAGGATGGCGACGCCATCCTCGAGGGGCACCAGATTGAGGGTGCAGCCGCACTCCTTCTCGAAGGCCTGCTTGATCTTGGGACCGGGTCCCCATTCGGCGGCGAAGGAGCCGTAGGTGTAGACGGTGAGGGTGTCGGCGGCAAACGCCTGGGCAGAGAGCAGGCTGGTGGCGATCAGCAGCAGGGTCTTCATCAATGGCACTCCTGTGGGTATCGGGGTGCTCATCAATGGCACCTCGCGTGTGGTGAGCGCCGGCGGATGAGGGCACAAAAAACGCGCGCCATGCCTCAAATTCCTCCGCCAGCATTATCTGGATCAGGTTCACGGGTATAATCTCAGCGGTAAACCGCACCCCGTTTGAGCAACGCATCGCATTGTATTGGCGTTCCTGGGGGGAGGCCAGCACTATGTTTCACGGGCCGCATCGTGCGAGCCACCACCAAGGAGGAAGTCCCCAGTGATCACCAGCACCAAGGAAAGACGTGCCTTCCAGCGCATGGTCATCAATGCCCCCGTCACCCTGTTCCAGCATCAGCAGGTGCTGGAGGGGGTCTGCCGGGATCTCAGCGCCAACGGCATGGGCGTCGAGGTGAACAAGCACGAGTTCGATCTGGCCCAGCCCATCCGGGTGAGCCTGGCGACCAGCAGCAATCTTCTGCCTCCCTTCGAGGCCCAGGCTCGCATCGTGCGGGTGCTGGAGGAAGAAGACGGTCTCCTGCTGGCGCTGGAGTTTCTCTCCCTCACCTGAGACCCGGGCGCCCGTCCTCCTCGAGACAGGCCAGCCATGGGCTGGCCTGTCTCATTTCCCCTCATCCTGCACCGGCTGCACGCTCAACTGGCCGCTGTCGACCAGCGTCTTGCTGGTGGGCGCGAGCTGGCCCATGGGCAGCTGGGCCGGGCCGGTCGGCTCCATCAGGAGGTAGGTCTCCCCCGCCCGGCTCAAGGTGGCCTCCCCCGGTTTGGCTGGCAGGGCCACCCCCAGCAGGGCGTGTCCCGGCACGAACACCATGGCCTGCTTGAGATCGGGATACCCCTGGGCCAGCAGGGCGGCCATCAGGGTCACCTTGCTGTCGCAATCCCCCCGGTTCTGCTCCAGCACCTGGCGCGGGCTCAGAAACCCCTTGCCAGAGCGGCCCGACTGGCTGTCGAGCAGTTGATAAGGGATGGCCTGGATGAAGTCGAGCATGTGGGCCACCGTCTTTTGGCGCGCCTCGGTCTCGGTGGCCCCTTCCTGCTTGAGCTGCTCCATCAACGGGGCCAGCTCGTCCCGACTCTCCAGGGCGATGCGCACATGATCCTGCTTGATGGCGGGAGCGCCGTCGGGGGCAGTGAAGGGCTGGAAGTAGTGCTGCGTGAGCCAGGCGGCCTCCAGTTTGGCCTGCTCGGGCTTGACCCATTGGGAGGCTTCCCGCGCCTTGTCGGCGTTGCGGCTCTTGATGCTGAGGCTCATGGCGGGGCGAACGAGGGAGAACTGCACCTCGGGGAACGCCAGGGGGGCCTGTTGCAGCAGGCTTTGCAGTACGTCTTCCTGCATCCTGGCCGGACGGTAAGCGATGAGAGGGGGCAACTTGCCCGCCTCCAGCCGGTAGCTGAGCTGCTGCGCCTTGCCCTCTCTGTCCTGCCAGCCGACATTGAGCTGACCGCCACTGTTGGTGAAAGAGGTCTGTCCGCCCAGGGCCGGGAGGCTGAGCAGCAGGCAGAGCAATGAAAGGGCGCCCCTTGCGGACATAGGTGTCTCCTGTCGGACATGCAGAGGTGGCGGGCTTTGTACAGCGACCCGACAATAAAACAGGGAGCCTCGGCTCCCTGTTGATTCTACTCGCTTTCTTGTCGCAGGCTCGTCAAATCCAGCTTGGCTGCTTCGCCTCGAAGGCGCTGATGGCGGCCTCGTGCTGCAGGGTCAGACCGATGGCATCCAGCCCGTTGAGCAGACAGTAGCGACGGAACTCGTCGATTTCGAAGCCGAACGTGAGGCTGCCTGCACGCACCTGGTTGGCCTCCAGATCCACTTCGATCTCGATGCCCGGCTGGGCGGCGACCAGCTGGAACAGGGCGTCGACCTCCTCCTCCTTCAGACGAACCGGCACCATGCCGTTGTTGATGGCGTTGCCGTAGAAGATGTCGGCAAAGCTCGGGGCGATCATGGTCTTGAAGCCGTAGTCCGCCAGCGCCCAGGGGGCGTGCTCGCGACTCGAGCCGCAGCCGAAGTTCTCGCGGGCCAGCAGGATGCTGGCACCGGCGAATTGCGGCTTGTTCAGCACGAACGCCGGGTTGGGCTGCTCCCCTGCATCGTCCAGAAAGCGCCAGTCGTGGAACAGGTGCTTGCCAAAGCCGATGCGGTTCACCTTCTGCAGGAACTGCTTGGGAATGATGGCGTCGGTGTCGACGTTGGCGCTGTCGAGGGGAACGGCGAGCCCTTTATGCTGTTTGAAACCTGTCATCATGTTCTCCTTGTCGTTACAGCGCACGAATATCGGCGAAGCGGCCGGTGACGGCGGCGGCGGCGGCCATGGCCGGGCTCACCAGGTGGGTGCGACCGGCACGACCCTGACGCCCCTCGAAGTTGCGGTTGCTGGTGGAGGCGCAGCGCTCCCCCGGTTGCAGCCGGTCGTTGTTCATGGCCAGACACATGGAGCAGCCGGGCAAGCGCCACTCAAAGCCTGCCTCGATGAAGATCTTGTCCAGCCCCTCGGCCTCGGCCTGGGCCTTCACCTGCTCGGAGCCCGGCACCACCAGGGCCTGTACCCCTGCGGCGACCTTGCGGCCGCGGGCGATGGCGGCAGCCGCGCGCAGATCCTCGATGCGGCTGTTGGTGCACGAACCGATGAACACCTTGTCGATGGCCACGTCGGAGAGCTTCTGGCCCGGTTGCAGGTCCATGTAGGCGAGGGCCTTGCGGGCGGACTGCTGCTCCACCGGATCGGCGAAGGATTCCGGTGCAGGGATGGGCTCATTGACGGCAATCACCTGGCCCGGGTTGGTTCCCCAGGTCACTTGCGGGGCGATGTCGGCTGCGTCGAGCACCACTTCGGCGTCGAAGTGGGCACCTTCGTCGCTTTTGAGGGTCAGCCAGTAGGCGATGGCCTGTTCCAGCGCTTCCCCCTTGGGAGCGAACTCCTTGCCACGGATGTAGTCGATGGTGGTCTGGTCGGGAGCAATCATGCCCGCTTTGGCGCCGAGCTCGATGGCCATGTTGCACACCGTCATGCGCCCTTCCATGGTGAGCCCCTCGATGGCTTCACCGGCGAACTCCACCACGTAGCCGGTCCCGCCTGCATGACCCACCTTGCCGATGATGGCGAGCACCACGTCTTTGGCGCTGATGCCTGCGGCCAGCTTGCCGTTGACAGAGATACGCATGGTCCTGGCGCGGCCCTGTTTCAGGGTCTGGGTGGCCATCACGTGTTCCACTTCGGAGGTGCCGATACCGAATGCGAGCGACCCGAAGGCGCCGTGGGTGGCGGTGTGGGAGTCACCGCAGACGATGGTAGTGCCGGGCAATGTGATGCCGAGCTCCGGGCCCATCACGTGGACGATGCCCTGGTACTTGTGGTTCAAGTCATAGAGACGAACCCCGAACGCCTTGCAGTTGGCGGCGAGAGTCTCCATCTGGATGCGGGCCATCTCGCCGGAGGCGGCGATGTCCTTGGTGGTGGTGGAGACGTTGTGATCCATGGTGGCCCAGGTCAGATCCGGGCGACGCAGCTGGCGGTTCATGGCGCGCAGGCCGTCGAATGCCTGGGGGCTGGTCACTTCATGCACCAGATGACGGTCGATGTAGATGAGAGGGGTTTCCCCTTCCACTTCCCGCACCACGTGGGCGTCGAACACTTTCTGATAGAGGGTCTTGGACATTGCTCGGTTTCCTTGTTATCGATGCCGTGGGATCAGATGCGCGCGGCGATCTGGCTGCCCATGTCGGCCGTGCTCTGCACCGGGTGCGTGGCGCTGGCCTGATGCAGGTCGGCGGTGAAATAGCCTTCTGCCAGGGTCTGGGCTACGGCCTGCTCGATGGCCTGGGCGGCGGCTTCCTGGCCGAGACTGTAACGCAGCATCAGGGCGGCGGAGAGGATCTGGGCGATGGGATTCGCAATCCCCTTGCCGGCGATATCTGGGGCCGAGCCACCGGCCGGCTCGAACAGGCCGAAGCCGGATTCGTTCAGGCTGGCTGAGGGGAGCAGGCCCATGGAGCCGGTGATCATGGCGCACTCGTCGGAGAGGATGTCACCGAACAGGTTGGAGCAGAGCAGCACGTCGAACTGGGACGGATCCTTGATGAGCTGCATGGTGGCGTTGTCGATGTACATGTGGTTCAGGGCCACGTCCGGGTAGGACTTGGCGACCTCGGTCACCACCTCGCGCCACAGGATGGAGGAGGCGAGCACGTTGGCCTTGTCGATGGAGGTGACCCTGGCCTTGCGCACCCGGGCCGATTCAAACGCTATCTTGGCGATGCGCTCGATCTCGAAGCGTTGGTACACCTCGGTGTCGAAGGCCTTCTCGGTGGCGCCTTCCCCTTCACGCCCCTTGGGCTGGCCGAAATAGATGCCGCCGGTCAGCTCGCGCACGCAGGCGATGTCAAAACCGCGATCGGAGATGTCGGCACGCAGCGGGGAGAACTGCTCCAGACCGGTGTAGATGCGGGCCGGGCGCAGGTTGCAGAACAGTTTGAAGTGGGCACGCAGGGGCAGCAAGGCGCCGCGCTCCGGCTGATCGTTGGGCGGTAGGTGCTCCCACTTGGGGCCGCCCACCGATCCGAACAGCACCGCATCGGCCGCTTCACAGCCTGCAATGGTGCTCTGGGGCAGCGGTGTGCCGTGGTTGTCGATGGCGATGCCGCCGACGTCGTGACGGTCATAGTCGAGGGAGAAGCCGAATTTGGTCTGCACCTTTTCCAGTACCTTGACGGCCTCTGCCATCACTTCCGGGCCAATGCCGTCACCCGGCAATACTGCGATCCGATAACTGCTCATACTCTCTCCGTCTTGATAGTGTGATTCCGTTTCATCCGGGAGGCCGGTCCGGGCCACGGCCCTGGCCCCGGTCCTCCCCATGTCATGTTGTCATCTTGTCCGGCGGCGGGCTCAGACGGTTTCCGATTTGATGGTGTGGTTGCGCTCCATCTGCTCGGCGACCTGGTCCGCGCGCCAGATGCTGTTGATCACGTGGACCAGGGCCTGGGCCGAGGATTCGATGATGTCAGTGGCCAGCCCCATGCCGTGGAACTTGCGCCCCTTGTACTCGGCGACGATGTCCACTTGGCCGAGGGCGTTCTTGCCCTCGCCCTTGCCCTTGAGTTCGTATTTATCGATGCGGATCTCGTAGCCGGTGATACGGTTGATGCACTGGTAGACCGCATCCACCGGGCCGTTGCCGGTGGCGGCCTCGCACACCAGATCCTGGCCTACCTTGAGCTTGACCGAGGCGGTGGCGAGCACCGAGCTGCCGCTCTGCACGCCGAGGTACTCCAGCTTGAAGTGCTCAGGCTCCTCGTGGATCTGGCTGAAGAAGGCGAGGGCCTCCAGGTCGTAGTCGAACACCTGGCCCTTCTTGTCGGCCAGGGTGAGGAACTTGGCGTAGAGATCGTCGAGGTCGTAGCTGCTCTCGGCGTAGCCCATGGACTCCATCCGGTGCTTGATGACGTGGCGGCCGGAGCGGGAGGTCATGTTGAGGTTGTTCTGGGTGAGACCGATGCTCTCGGGGGTGATGATTTCATAGGTGTTCTTCGCCTTGAGCACGCCATCCTGATGGATGCCTGAGCTGTGGGAGAAGGCGTTGGCGCCGACGATGGCCTTGTTGGGCTGCACCGGCATGTTGCAGATTTGACTGACGAGGGTGCTGGTGCGGTGGATCTCGCTGTGGCGGATGTTGGTGTGTACCCCGAGCAGGTCGGCGCGGGTCTTCAGGATCATCGCGACCTCTTCCAGAGAGCAGTTGCCAGCACGCTCGCCGATGCCGTTGATGGTGCACTCGATCTGGCGGGCCCCCATCTGCACGGCACTGATGGAGTTGGCCACCGAGAGGCCCAGATCGTCGTGGCAGTGCACCGAGATGATGGCCTTGTCGATGTTGGGTACCCGGTTGAACAGGGTGTGGATGATGCCGGAGAATTCGGTCGGCACCGTGTAGCCCACGGTGTCAGGAATGTTGATGGTGCGGGCGCCGGCCTTGATGGCGGCTTCCACCATGCGGCACAGGTTGTCTATCGGGGTGCGGCCCGCATCTTCGCAGGAGAACTCCACGTCATCGGTGTAGCGCAAGGCGTGCTTGATGGCGCCGACCCCCATCTCCAGCACGTCTTCGAAGCTCTTTTTCAGCTTGCTCTCCACGTGGATGGAGGAGGTGGAGATGAAGGTATGGATGCGAAACGCCTCTGCCACTTTCAAGGCTTCGCCGGCGGCATCGATGTCTTTTTGCAGGGCGCGAGCCAGGGCGCAGACCCGGCTGTTCTTGATGTGACGGGCGATGGTCTGAACCGATTGAAAATCGCCGGGGGAGGAGACGGGGAAACCCACTTCCATGATATCGACACCGAGCCGCTCCAGCGCCTGGGCGATCTGCAGCTTCTCCTTGACCGTCAAGCTGGCCGACAGCGCCTGCTCACCATCACGCAAGGTGGTGTCGAATATGATGACCCGATCTGACATGTGACTTCCCTCTTCCTAAGTTCGCTGCGTGCATCCTGCATGGCATAAAAAAACCCGTGCGGGGTGCACGGGTTTCTGTAAATTCCGGCTATGCCTTAGCCCGGCTACAAGGATCCCGCGCGAGGAGTCGCGATTAGGGAGAGCAGTAGTAGCGGAGCGGCAATACGCATGATGTCTCAATCCTTCCAGTCGATAACGCTACTACCAATAACGAGATTTTTATGCTGTGTCAACCGGAATGGACAGGTTCAATCCACTGGTTTATTTAATCGGATTGTAAAGGAGTGCAAATTCTCTTGTCCCATATTCGGTTCATGCCTGATTATCTGGTCATTCCTGCTGTACTCGATCACCCGCACAATCAGATCGACTTATCAGCCCTTGCTGAATTATCTGAGGTATTCCATGGAAAAACGCAGACCTGGCCGTCCAGTCGGACGTTCCGACATTCGTGACAAGCTGCTTGCCGCCGCACGCGAACGTTTTCTCAACACCCCCTACAGCAAGGTGACGACCCGCGAGATTGCCGAGCTGGCAGGCTCCAATCTGGCGATGATCCACTACTACTTTGGCAGCAAGGAAGGCCTCTACAAGGCGGTGCTGGGGGATGTGGCCGAGCCCCTTGAGCAAGCCTGGCACGACGAGAGCAGCAACCGCAGCCTGACCGA
This sequence comes from Aeromonas sp. PrichA-15, assembly GCF_017939245.1. Lineage (NCBI taxonomy): Bacteria > Pseudomonadati > Pseudomonadota > Gammaproteobacteria > Aeromonadales > Aeromonadaceae > Aeromonas > Aeromonas sp. PrichA-15. The sequence goes on from NZ_JAGKRH010000072.1 coordinate 15,435, forward strand.
TCTGCTCAATACCTACTATCAGGTGATGGCGCCCAACAGCGAGCTGACCTCCGCCATCTCCAGCGCATTGTCCACTGAAAAGAGCCCGGGGCGTGATTTTGTGCTGAGCCGCCTGCTGGATCGCCAACTTCCCCAGTTCGATGCCCTGCTCGAATCCATGCGCTCCAACGGCCAGCTGGCGGACAACCTGGACCCCGAGATGCTGAAGATCTCCTTCCTCAGCATGATGTGGCAGCCGTTCGTGATGAAGGATCTCTACGAGCAGGTGTTTGGTCTGACGGTGGACGAGCACTTCATGAGCCGCCTCGCGGCCCACAACTGCCGCCTGATGGAAAACGGCCTGCGCGGTGCCCTGAACTGACTTTTTCGGGATGACGGATGAAAAAGGGCCCCTGGGCCCTTTTTTTCATCAATCTGTTATCTGGGCGTCAACGAAGTGTCATGCCGCCCTCCTAGTCTGCACTCAGGATGCAAGGGAGGGCCGTGATGAACAAGATCCAGCAATGGGACCTGCGGGTGTGCCGTGTCTGCCTGCTCCACCCCTACAATCAGCCGCAGGCCAGGATAAGCCGGCTTGTCTCCCGTACCGGTGACGGCCCCCTCTATGCCGTGGCGGCCTGCCTGCTCTGGTGGCAGGGGAGCGCCGGGCAGGAAGCGGTCAGGGTGGCGCTCTGGGCGTTTGCCCTCGAGTTGCCGCTCTACCTGCTGCTCAAGAATGCCCTCAAACGCCAGCGCCCGGCAGGGCTGCCTGTCTTCATCACCCCGTCGGATCGTTACAGCCTGCCCTCGGGCCATACCGCGGCCGCCTTTCTGATGGCGACCGTACTGGCCGCCAGTTTCCCGCTCTGGGCACCGCTGCTGTTTGTCTGGGCCGCGCTGGTGGGGGCGTCCCGCCTGCTGCTCGGGGTGCATTATCTGAGTGATCTGGTGGCCGGGGCGCTGCTTGGCGGTGGTTGCGCCCTCTGGGCGCTGGGTTGGAGCCAGGGATGAGGATACTGTTCGGCGTTCAGGGGACCGGCAACGGCCACATCAGTCGTAGCCGGACCCTGGCGCGCGCATTGAAGGGCAGGGGCGTGGCGGTGGACTATCTGTTCAGCGGGCGCGCCGCCGACGGCTACTTCGAGATGGGGGAGTTCGGGGATTATCGCACCTTCCCCGGTATCACTTTCGTCAGCCATCAGGGGCGCATCTCGGGCTGGCGCACCCTCAAGGGACTCTCTCCCCTGCGTTTCTGGCAAGATCTGCGTGCCCTCGATTGTCGCGAGTACGATCTGGTCATCAGCGACTTCGAGCCGCTCAGTGCCCATGCTGCTCGCCGCTGGGGCAAACCCAGCCTCACCATCAGCCATCAGGCGAGCTTCGACTGGCCGATCCCGCGCTGGGGGGAGAGCGGCTTCAACCGCCAGCTGATGCGCCATTTTGCGCCGGTACGCCAGTCCCTGGGGCTGCACTGGTTCCATTTCGGCCAGCCCCTGCTGCCTCCCATCGTCGATCCCCTCGAGCCGGTGCCGGACAACCAGCAGATCCTGGTCTATCTGCCATTCGAGCAGACAGAGACGATCGCGGCCCTGTTGTCGCGTTTCAGCCAGCAGTCGTTCATCTGCTTCCATCCCGAGGTGCGCAAGCGTAGCGAGTGGCGCAACATCCGCTTTGAACCTCAGGCCAGAGAGGGGTTCAAGCTGGCGCTGGCAGGTTGTCGCGGGGTCATCAGCAATGCGGGATTCGAGCTTGCCTCCGAGGCGCTCTCCCTTGGCAAGAAGCTGCTGGTCAAACCCCTGGGTGGCCAGTTCGAGCAGTTGACCAACGGCAGGACCCTGGAGCTGATGGGGCTGGCCCAGTTGATGGACAGCCTGGATGCCAATGCGGTGCGAAGCTGGCTGGAGGCCCCTTCTCCTGGCAGGGTACGCTATCCCGATGTGGCAGGAGAGCTGGCCGACTGGTTGCTGGCCGGGGCCGGGGAGGAGGTGGGGGCGCTCTCCCGCCGCCTCTGGGGCAGGACTCTCTTTCCGGAGGAGGTGTGTGACAGCCTGGGGGAGCTTGCCAGCCGTACCGGCCAGGAGCGTCCCTGGTTATCCCAACTCAGCGCCTTTGACTAAACTGAGTCGATCCCACCACGGAGAGGACGGACACCATGCGCTTTACCAATGAAAACGGCGACACCATGACCCTGGCAGACAATCTCACCCTGCATGAGCTGCTCGACATGGGTGTCAGCATTTCGGTCTGCGAAGAGACGGATCCGGATCAGCAGATCTGGCTGGCAGAACCCGAAGACGAGCAGTGAAACCAGCCAGTTTTTGACGGCCCACCCCCTCGGGGTGGGCCGTTTATTTTGTTCCTGACCGACGCGGGCAGCATGATCCGCTGGTTGTTCCCCCCAGGGCCCCTCTTTGTTGCCCGTCTGGTGGCCAAGTCACTGAATGTTAATAGCTGTTTGAAATTTATGACTGTTATGGCCAGACAAAGCCGTGGACAAGCGTTCACGGGCGGGTTAAGTTGGTTTTTCACCCGCTTTTCGGGTGAATGATGGAAAACCCCTATTTTTCTACTATCGACGGCTCCGAACTCGCCTGATCTGCCTGCAGACAACAACAAGACTCGGATCGGCGCTGCCGGGAAGCAGCGGACTGTCGATAGCTTTCGCTTAACGGAGCAAAGCCTGGAGGGCTTTATCATGGAGATGTTATCAGGCGCCCAGATGGTGGTTAGAGCGCTGGAGGATCAGGGAGTGGAACACGTTTTCGGCTACCCTGGTGGCTCAGTGCTCGACATCTATGACGCTCTCTTCGAAAACGGCAAGATGGAGCATGTCCTGGTGCGGCATGAGCAGGCCGCAGTGCACATGGCGGACGGTTACGCCCGCTCCACCGGCAAGGTGGGCACTGTGCTGGTGACCTCGGGTCCCGGCGCCACCAACTGCATCACGGGGATCGCCACCGCCTACATGGATTCCATTCCCCTGGTGATCCTGTCCGGCCAGGTGCCGACCAGCATGATCGGGGAGGATGCGTTCCAGGAGACCGACATGATCGGCATCTCCCGCCCGGTGGTGAAGCACAGCTTCCTGTGCAAGAAAGCCAGCGACATTCCCGAGGCCATCAAGAAGGCCTATTACATTGCCGCCAGTGGCCGCCCGGGGCCCGTGGTGGTGGATCTGCCCAAAGACGTGCAGAATCCGAAAGAGAAGTTCCCCTATCAGTATCCCGAGTCCGTTTCCCTGCGCTCCTACAATCCGACCAAGGCCGGGCACAAGGGCCAGATCAAGCGGGCTGCCAAGCTGCTGACCGAGGCGAGCCGCCCGGTCATGTACGTGGGTGGCGGCGCCATCAACGCCAATGCGGATCACCTGGTGACCAAGCTGGCGGAGCTGCTGAACCTGCCGGTGACTACCACGCTCATGGGGCTGGGCGCCTTCTCCGGCACCCATCCGCAGTTTATCGGTATGTTGGGGATGCACGGTACCTTCGAAGCGAACAAGAGCATGCACAACGCGGATCTCATCTTCGCAGTGGGTGCCCGCTTCGATGATCGCGTGACCAACAACGTAGCCAAGTTCTGCCCCAACGCTACCATAGTCCACATCGACATCGACCCCACCTCCATCTCCAAGACGGTACAGGCCCACGTGCCCATCGTCGGCTCGGTGGAAACCGTGCTGGAACAGATGCTGGAAGTGATCCGCGAGTGCGGCTTTGACAACGACAAGCAGGCGCTGGCGGACTGGTGGGAGCAGATCAACCAGTGGCGCTCCCGCAACTGCCTGGCCTACGAGACCCACCCCACCCTGATCAAGCCGCAGCAGGTCATCGAGACTCTCTACAAGGTGACCAAGGGGGAGGCGTTCGTCGCCTCCGACGTGGGTCAGCACCAGATGTTTGCCGCCCTCTACTACCCGTTTGCCAAACCGCGCCAGTGGATCAACTCCGGCGGTCTCGGCACCATGGGCTTTGGCATTCCCGCCGCCATGGGCGCCCAGTTTGCCAACCCGGAAGCCGTGGTCTGCTGCGTCACCGGCGACGGCTCGGTGCAGATGAACATCCAGGAGCTCTCTACCTGCATGCAGTACGGGGTGCCCATCAAGATCATCTCCATCAACAACCGTGCGCTGGGCATGGTCAAGCAGTGGCAGAAGATGTTCTACGGTGGCCGCCACAGCCACTCCTACATGGAATCCCTGCCTGACTTCGTCAAGCTGGCGGAAGCCTATGGCCACGTCGGCATCGCGGTGAGCGATCCGGCGGAGCTGGAGAGCGCCATGGAGAAGGCCTTTGCCATGAAGGACAGACTGGTGTTCATGGACATCTCGGTCGATCCGGACGAGCACGTCTATCCGATGCAGATCAAATTTGGCGCCATGGACGAGATGTGGCTGAGCAAGACGGAGAGAACCTGATGAGACATATAATTTCCGTTCTGCTGGAGAACGAATCCGGTGCCCTGAGCCGTGTGGTGGGCCTCTTCTCCCAGCGCGGCTACAACATCGAGACCCTGACGGTGGCCCCTACCGAGGATCCCACCCTGTCCCGCATGACTATCGTCACCATGGGGGATGAGCGGGTGCTGGAGCAGATCCAGAAGCAGCTGCACAAGCTGGTGGACGTGCTCAAGGTGTGTGACCTGAGCGAGGGTGAGCACATCGAGCGGGAGATCGCGCTGGTCAAGGCGCGCGCCGCCGGTGGTGCCCGTGACGAACTGAAGCGGCTGGCGGACATCTTCCGTGGCCAGATCGTCGACGTCACCCCCGAGCTCTACACGGTGCAGCTCGTCGGGACCAGCGAAAAGCTGGACGCCTTCATCAAGACGGCTGCCCAGACCAACGAGATCATCGAAGTGGTGCGCTCCGGTGTCTGCGGCATCTCCCGGGCGGACAAATCCCTGCGTCCCTGATGTGGCCGGATGTGAAAATAGCTGTTCAAGGGCTCTTCGGAGCCCTTTTTCGTGTCTGGCAGCGTTGCGGGCAAGTGGGGGGGGCCGGTAGGGATGATGGCCACAGCATCAGGAGGTTATCAAGGGGGTGAAAGAGAAGATGAGAGGGAGGGCCTTCACCTGTCATTTTCTTTCAAATGATCGGTAAACTATCCACAAAAGCTGTGGAAAACTCTGTAGATTAGCGGTGTGTCTGGCGTTAGTCTCATGATCTTAAAGGGATATTTCAATTTGATCCTGGCTGGATCGCATTTGTGCAATCCCCTGGCGAGGGTGTGAGCGTTTGCTTATCCCTCGTGCCTTGCCAAGGGCGGAACGCGGATCTGTTCGTGGATCCGGACGGGATCCCGATCTGATCTTGCGGATCAACATTTCTGGGCGCGAGCCATAAAAAAACCCGCCTCTCGGCGGGTTTTTCATTGCATCGGACTGCGGGTCGATTACTCGGCCTGGGCTGCCTGGATGCCGGTCAGGGCGATGGTGTAGACGATGTCGTCCACCAGGGCGCCGCGAGAGAGGTCGTTGACCGGCTTGCGCATGCCTTGCAGCATGGGGCCGATGGAGACCAGCTCGGCGGAGCGCTGTACCGCCTTGTAGGTGGTGTTGCCGGTGTTCAGATCCGGGAAGACGAACACGGTGGCCTTGCCGGCAACCGGGGAGTTCGGTGCCTTGGACTTGGCGACGTTCTCCATGATGGCCGCATCGTACTGCAGCGGGCCGTCGATGATGAGGTCGGGACGCTTGGCCTTGGCCAGCTCGGTCGCTTCACGCACTTTCTCCACATCCGCGCCGGCGCCGGAGGTGCCGGTGGAGTAGGAGATCATGGCCACGCGCGGCTCGATGCCGAAGGCGGCAGCGGAGTCGGCGGACTGGATGGCGATCTCGGCCAGTTGCTCGGCGGTGGGATCCGGGTTGATGGCGCAGTCACCGTAGACCAGCACCTGATCCGGCAGCAGCATGAAGAAGATGGAGGAGATCAGGGAAGAGCCCGGGGCGGTCTTGATGATCTGCATCGGCGGACGGATGGTGTTGGCAGTGGTGTGCACGGCGCCGGATACCAGACCGTCGACCTCGTTGCGCTCCAGCATCATGGTACCCAGTACCACGTTGTCTTCCAGCTGCTCGCGGGCAACCACTTCGGTCATGCCCTTGTTCTTGCGCAGCTCGACCAGACGAGCCACATAGCGCTCGCGTACGGCAACGGGATCGATGATCTCGACGCGGTCGGTCAGGATCACGCCCTGCTGTTCAGCGACGCGGCGGATCTCGTCCGGGTTGCCCAGCAGCACCGGACGGGCGATACCGCGCTCGGCACAGATGGCGGCCGCCTTGATGGTGCGCGGCTCTTCCCCTTCCGGCAGCACGACGCGCTTGTTGGCCTGACGGGCCAGCTCGGTCAGCTGATAGCGGAAGGCCGGCGGGCTCAGGCGACGGGAGCGGGTGGACTTGGCGGAGAGAGACTCGATCCAGTGCTTGTCGATGTGACCAGCAACGTAGTCCTGCACCAGCTCGATACGCTCGCGGTCATCTTCCGGGATGTCGACGTTGAAGTTCTGCAGGCTGACGGCGGTCTGCCAGGTGTTGGTGCCGGTGATCATGATCGGCAGACCGGTGGCCATAGCCTGTTGGCACAGGGCCATCACCTGGGGTTCCGGGTGGTAGTTGCCGGTCAGCAGCAAGGCACCCAGCTTGACGCCGTTCATGGCGGAGAGGCAGGCGGAGACGATGACGTCGGAGCGGTCGCCGGAAGTCACCAGCAGGCTGCCTGGACGGAAGTGCTCGATCATGTTGTGGATGGAGCGGGCGCAGAAGGTCACGGTCTGCAGGCGGCGGCTTTCCAGCTCACCCTTGTTGATGATCTTGGCGGCCAAGTGCTTGGCGAGATCCTTGGCGCGTGGTGCGATCAGCTGGGTGTTCCAGGGAATGCAGCCGAGGATGCGTAGCGGACTCTTGCCGAAGACCTGCAGCACTTCCAGGTTGTGGCCGGTATCGGCGCCGTGGTGGTGCGCTTCGAACATCTCGGTCAGGTCGGGACGGGTCACGCCGTGCTCGTCAACCGGGGCACCCACCTTGTTGATGACGCAGCCCACGATGCGCGGGTTGTTGACGCCACCGAAGTTGGAGCAGGCCAGCTCGATGCGCTCTTTGAGCTTCTGGCTGGAGTCGTTGCCCGGATGGGTCACGAACACCATGTCGGCGTCCAGCGCCTTGGCGACGTCGTAGTTCAGCTTGTTGGCAAAGGGTTGCTTGTCGGTCGGAACCAGGCCCTCGATCACCACCACTTCGGCACCGCTGGTCTTCACGTGCTCTTCGAAGCGGGCCACGATCTCTTCCAGCAGGATGTCGGTGTTGCTGGAGGTGATCATGTTCTCGGCGTAGGAGAGGGCGAACGGCTCGGGCGGGTTGATGTTGGCAGCGGCGCGGATCACGGCGGTGGAGCGCTCGGTACCGGTTTCACCCGGACGCGGCTGGGCGACCGGTTTGAAGAAGCTGACATTGACACCGTGACGTTCCATGGCGCGAACGACGCCAAGACTCACGGAGGTTACGCCGACACCAGTGCCGACCGGGATGAGCATAATAGTGCGTGCCACTTATTACCCCTTGTTCATTTTTTGGGATCAGGAAAAGGCCGCCCTGGGGGCGGCCTTGCTCTACAGCTAATTTATGCGCCGACCAGTTCCAGCGCGTCGTGGGCGATGACCCACTCTTCGTTGGTCGGGATAACCAGGGCCTTGGTGGAACCAGCCTTGGTGATCTCGCCGCCCTTGCCGAAGCGAGCCTTCAGGTTGGCGTCGTGGTCGACGTCAAAGCCCAGCAGGCCCAGCTTGTTCAGGGTGATCTCACGGATCGGGGCGGAGTTCTCGCCGATGCCGCCGGTGAAGACCACGGCATCCAGACGACCGTCCATGGCGGCGGCGTAGGCACCGATGTACTTGGCCAGACGGTAGCAGTACACGTCCATGGCGCGCTTGGCTTCTTCCTTGCTGTCGTAGTTGTCTTCAACGAAACGGCAGTCGGAGGTGACTTCGGTCAGACCCTGCAGGCCGGATTCCTTGGTCAGCATGGTGTTGATCTCGGCAACGCTCATGCCCAGCTTGTCGTGCAGGAAGAAGATGATAGCCGGATCGATGTCACCGGAACGGGTACCCATCACCAGGCCTTCCAGCGGGGTCAGGCCCATGGAGGTGTCGACGGACTGGCCGTTCTTGATGGCGCAGACGGAGCCGCCGTTGCCCAGGTGGCAGTTGATGATGTTGAGCTCTTCCACCGGCTTGTTCAGCTGCTTGGCCGCTTCCAGGCTGATGTAGTAGTGGCTGGTGCCGTGGGCGCCGTAGCGACGGATGCCGTTCTCTTTGTAGAGCTTGTACGGCAGGGCGTACAGGAAGGCTTCTTCCGGCATGGTCTGGTGGAAGGCGGTGTCGAACACGGCGACGTTCTTCTCGGCCAGTTCCGGGAAGACCTTCAGGGCGGCACGGATACCGATCAGGTGAGCCGGGTTGTGCAGCGGTGCGTAAGGAATGGCGGCTTCGATGCCGGCAATGACGTCATCACAGATGCGAACGGAGGAGGTGAAACGCTCGCCGCCGTGTACCACGCGGTGGCCGATGGCGATCAGGTTCTTGGACAGTTCCGGGTTGAGCGGCAGGATCTTGTGAACGATGAAGTCCAGCGCTTCCTGGTGAGCGGCACCGGCACCCAGATCAGCGTTGCCTTTCTCGCCGTTCAGCTTCCACTTGATGCGGGCGTCGTCGAGGTTGAAGCATTCGGCCAGGCCGGACAGCAGGTCATCACCGGTGATTGCGTCAATGACAGCAAACTTCAGGGACGAGCTGCCACAGTTAAGAACAAGAACCAGCTTACTCATGAATAAATCCTATCGCAGATTGGGTTGGGTTGGAGGATGCGCCGGACGCGGTGCGTCCAAAAACTATCAACTTATCCTTATGAGGGTTGGCAATCTGTTGCTTGCCCCTTGTATAGTGATACAAGACCCGAAATTCAGACGTCCCTGACTGGTCAGTGGCCGTGCCCCAGCGTAAAAATGGGCGTACAAAGGATAACCTGATTGTTGAAAAATAACAAAGTCATCCTCAACCTTTGTTATTGCCTCTCAAATATTGTCGAGGTTTTGCCGTTAATGCGTTCGAAAAGAGCTCGGAGGTAGCATGAGCATGAACATTTTTGGAACTAAATTACAGCAAGGCCGTCATTATATGACTCTTTGGCCGCGCCGTCCCGAGCTTAATTCCATGTTCCCGGAGAATCGGGTGATCAGGGCCACCGAATTCGCCCTCAAGGTGATCCCGGCACTGGCGGTGCTCAGCGTCATGGTGCAGTTCCAGTTTGGCGAGCTTCATTACTGGCCCTCCGTGATGGCGTCCGTGCTCTTCCTGCTCAGCCTGCCGCTGCAAGGGTACTACTGGCTCGGCCAGCGCGCCGATACCCGGCTGCCCCCCTCCCTCGCCACTTGGTATCGGGAGATAAACGGCAAGATGAACGAGCAGGGCGGTCAACGTCAGCTGGTGGCCCGTCCCCGCTACGAAGAGCTGGCCGATACCCTCAACGCCGCCTTCAAGCAGCTGGACAAATCCTTCCTCTACGAATGACTTTCCGGAGTCAGACTGACGACAAAGGCGCCCTCAGGCGCCTTTTTCACATTCAGGCGGCCAGCACCTTGCTGATCTCCTGGATGGAGAGCTTGTACTGACGGGGGCACTGACGCCAGACCGCCAGCATGCGCTGGTACTTGTCCCGCATGGCGATGTCGCTGGAGAGCTCATCGCAGGGGCAGGGCAGTTCGGGGAAGCGCTTGTCCACTTCCAGCAGGAAGCAGACGTAATCCACCAGTTCCCGCTCCTGGCTGCGGCTGTAGCCGTTGAAGGCAAGGCGGCTCTCGTTGACATCGGCCCGGGCGCTGGCATCCAGGTTGCCCCAGGAGATGGCCAGTGCATGGTGCAGCTCCAGAGTGTCCAGCACCTCCTGGCAGGTGGCGAGATCCAGATGGCCGAAGCTCTTCTCCAGCTCGAGGATCTGCAGGCAGTAGCCGCGCTCGACGATGGTGCTGGCACGCTGGTAAAACGCCGCCTTTTCCGGATTGAGTTTGGCCAGGATCTCGTACTGGTTGCTCAGGATCAGGCGTTCGGTGTGGCTCATGTTCATGGGCTGTCTCGCTGGAAAATGAATCTGGGGTCACGTTAACCCATATCCAGGATGAATTTTTTGATCTGAGAGGGGAGGTTGGCGAGAAAAGGGGGGGAAGAGGCGCCCTGGTGAGCCGCCAGAGAGTGGGGCTGATGCCGTGGTGAAACGAGCAGGGCCCGCCATGGCGAGCCCTGCAACAATGCCGCTGGCGGCTTAGCCCTTGACGAGGTCGAGCACCACCTGATGGTGATCGCTGGTCTTGAACTTGTCGAAGCGATGGGCAACCTTGCCTTCTTCGTCGATGAGGAAACTCAGGCGATGGATGCCGTCATACTCCTTGCCCATGAACTTCTTCGGGCCCCAGACGCCAAAGGCATCGGCCACCGCGTGATCCTCATCGGCCAGCAGGCGGAAGTTGAGGTTGTCGCGCGCCTCGAACTTTTTCAGGCGCTTGGCGCTGTCCGGGCTGATGCCGAGCACCACCACATTGAGGGCAGCCAGCTCGCTATTGACGTCGCGCAGACCGCAGGCCTGGGTGGTGCAACCCGGGGTCATCGCCTTGGGGTAGAAATAGATCAGCACCTTCTTGCCGCGCAGGTCGGCGAGGCGAACCTGATTGCCGTCCTGATCGGAGAGGGTGAAATCGGGGGCCTGGGTACCAGCTTCTAGTGGTGACATGGGGTCTCCTCGGATAAACGCCGTCAGGCGTACTTGTGATTGACGATGAATTCGAACGACTCGGCGCCCAGTCCACGACAGAAATCGGCGAAGGCTGTCTTCGAGCCAGGCTCTTCTCCCTGCTTGGAGAGATTCAACTGAAAGTTCGCCTTGAGCAGGTTGAAGGGCTGCTGTTCCAGGGTGATGGTCTGCATGGCCTGGATGTCCCAGCCGTGATCGCTGAAGAACTGGGTGCACTGACTTACGATGCCCGGCTGATCCCGGATCAGCACCTCTGCGCTGGCGCTGATGTCATATTGCAGGGAGTGGTGGCGCTCGGTGCGTTTCATCATGGTGATGAGATCCCACTCCTGGCTGCGCAGTGGGAGGCTGATTTCCAGTTGCATCAGGCTGTTCCAGTCACCGGACAGGAGCATGATGAAGGTGAATTCGTTGCCGAAGATGCCAAGACGGCTGTCGACAATGTTGCAACCGCAGCCACTGACGTGACGGGTCACCTCATTGACGATGCCAGGCCTGTCCGTGCCGATGGCCGTTACGACCAGGTAGTGAGTCATAAATCGTCTCTCGTCCATTATTGAGAATGCGTTGACCGCGGGTGCCGGCACCCTGCCGGGAGGCCTCTTGTGCGCTCGTGCATTCATACGTTTTGTGCCGGATGGTAACACGGCTTGTCCCGTGCCTCCCTTGTTTTTCAAAAGGGGCAGCTTTACCATTACGCCCCTGAAAATCGGGAGAATTATCCATGTTACGCGGTAGTATTGTTGCGCTCGTTACCCCCATGCTGCCTTCGGGCGACATCGATTGGGTCAGTCTGGCAGCGCTGGTGGAATATCATGTGGATGCCGGGACCAGCGCCATCGTCGCCGTGGGAACCACGGGAGAGTCGGTCACCCTGAGCGAGCAGGAACATATCGCCGTGGTTGAGAAGACGGTGGAATACGCCGCCGGACGCATTCCCGTCATCGCGGGCTGCGGATCCAACAATACTGCTCACGCCATCGCCCTCTCCCAGCGTTTCGCCACCATGGGCGTGGTGGCGGGTCTCTCGGTTACCCCCTATTACAACAAACCCACCCAGGAAGGCCTCTATCGTCACTATTGTGCGATCGCCGAGGCTAGTGGTCTGCCTCAAATTCTCTATAATGTGCCCGGTCGCACCTGCTGTGACCTCAAACCCGAGACGGTGGCCCGTCTGGCCAAGGTGCCCGGCATCATAGGTTTGAAAGAAGCGACTGGCGATCTTGGCCGTACCCCGCTGCTGCGCGAACTGTGCGGGCCGGATTTTGCGCTTTATAGTGGCGATGACGCCAGCGGATGTGATTTTATGCTGCAAGGGGGCGATGGTGTCATTTCGGTCACCACCAATATTGCGGCGCCCCAGATGGCCGACATGTGTCGTGCTGCCCTGGCCGGTGATGCCGGGCAGGCTCATGACATCAACAATCGATTGATGCCGTTGCATCAGACTCTGTTCTGTGAACCGAGTCCCATCCCGGTGAAATGGGCCTGTGCCCGGCTGGGATTGATGGCGACGGCGACCTTGCGTCTGCCCCTGACCGATCTCACCCCCGAGGGGGAAGCGGCGATGGCGCGAGCACTGACGACTGCGGAGTTGATGGCGAGTGTTTAAAGCAAATGGAAAGGGAAATGCAGTGCGCCTGGTACTGAGTGTCGCGACGGTGGCCGTGCTGGCTGCCTGCAGCTCACCCCAGGAACGCAAAATGGCCAACCGTGGCTTCGAGTATGAAGAGAGCCGCCTCGAAGGCCGCGCCTTCCTTGTGCCCGCCGGGTTGAGTACCCCCGCCTTTAACAGCAATTTCGACATTCCGGCCCTGCCCGAGAGCAGCCGTGAGGGTGCCCTCGGGGCCAAGGTGGACGTGCGTCCGCCCGCCCAGTTGCTCACCGTGGTGCCCGGCAGCCAGGTGGTGGCCAATGCCAGCGAGCCAACCGTCGCCTTCTATGCCCTCAGCACTTCCCAGAGCGTGGAGCGCGATACCTGGGCCTTCCTGATGAACTTCCTGGCCGAACACAAGGTCACCACCGAGAAGCTGGACCAGCAGGACGGCGTCTTGCAGACCGGCTGGTTTGACAACTCCGCGGTGCTCGATGGCTGGGCGGAAGATGACGATGACTTCAAGATCCGTCAGCGTTACCAGTTCACCCTGCGCAACGATGTGCAGCGTCACGCCATCAAGATGTCGGTACGGGTGCTGGATCACGAAGAGACCATCGACGGCGAGACCAGCACTGTGCTGACGCCGGCGGACGCCCAGCGTTATGCTACCCGCGCCCTGAACCAGTTCTCCCTCTATTACGACAAGCAGCTCAAGGCCCGTGAACAGCACAAGTCCAGCGATGGCATGGGGCTGGAGCTGGGTCTGGACAACAACGAGCTGAGCGCCTGGATTGCCGAAGGGTCGTTTGACCAGGTGTGGCGCCGCCTCAATCAGGTGCTGCCTGCCTATGGTTTCACCATCAAGGACACCCAGCAGTCCCTGGGCTGGATCGACGTGGAGTACGACGAGCCGGACAGCGAGTTCTGGAAGGCCAAGGGAGCGGAGCCCTTCAAGCTCGAGGAAGACAAGTATCGCTTCCAGCTCGGCGAGATGACGGGCGGCAAGACCTCCATCACCCTGTTCGACAAGGACAAGAAACCTGTCGCATCCGGTGTCATCTCCCAGATGTACATCAGCCTGTCCGAGGCCTTTGCCAAGGGCTTGGCCGATCATGGGGCGAAGTAAGCATGGAAACAGGGGCCTCGCGCCCCTGTTTTGTTATGTCCGGGTTGCCGCAAGGCCAACGTGCCGAGCCGGTTGCCCCGGGCCTGAGTACCTGATGATGTGAATCCCCCACAGACAGGGGTCTGGTGCCCCTGCCTAACTAGTCCCACAACAGGAAGTGTTATTAGCCATGAGTCTTGCAGATCAAGTATTGGCGGTGAACGACGATTTGCCGATCCGTACCGATAAACCTGTCCATTCCGGCAAAGTGCGCAGCGTCTACTGGTTGACCCCGGCAGACAGTGCCCGGCTCATTCGGGAGAAAGGCTATGATGTGCCGGCCGATACGCCCCTGGCCCTCATGGTGATCAGTGATCGCATCTCGGCTTTCGACTGCATCTGGCAAGGGGTGGGCGGTCTGAACGGCGTGCCGGGCAAGGGCGCGGCGCTCAATGCCATCTCCAGCCACTGGTTCAAGCTGTTCAAGGAGCAGGGGCTGGCGGACAGCCACATCCTGGACATCCCGCACCCCTTCGTCTGGATCGTGCAAAAAGCCCGTCCCGTGATGATCGAGGCCATTGCCCGCCAGTACATCACCGGCTCCATGTGGCGTGCCTACAAGGATGGTGAGCGGGAATTCTGCGGCATCACCCTGCCGGAAGGGCTCAAGAAGGATCAGAAGCTGCCCGAGATCCTCATCACCCCGTCCACCAAGGGGATCCTCAAGGGGCTGGATGGCGTGCCGGAAGCGGACGACGTCAACGTCTCCCGCGGCGACATCGAGCGCCACCATCAGGCCTTCGGCTTCCGCTCCCCGGCGGACATCGACCGCTACGAGGCGCTGCTCAAAGAGGGCTTCAACGTCATCAGCGAGGCGCTGGCTGCCCTGGATCAGGTCTTCGTCGACACCAAGTTCGAATTCGGTTACGTGACCGATGCCGCCGGTCGCGAGAAGCTCATCTACATGGATGAAGTGGGCACCCCCGACAGCTCCCGCATCTGGGACGGCGCAGCCCTTCGCGGCGGCGAGATCATCGAGAAGTCCAAAGAGGGCTTCCGCCAGTGGCTGCTGAACCACTTCCCGGATCCGGACATCCTGCTCAACAAGAACCGCATGCCCGAGCGCTTCGCCCTGGCCCGTGACAACAAGCTGCCCACCGAGGTGATGATGGATATCTCCCGCACCTATGTGGGGATCGCCGAGAAGATCATCGGTCAGCCGCTGGTACGCAGTACCAATCCGAAGCAGGAGATCATCGAGGTACTGCGGGAGCAGTACGGCCTGATCGACTGAGGCCGACCGCTTTTTTTGCCGCAGGCGCACAAACGTTTGCCGGTGGCAGGGGAGGCGCTTGCAACGCAGATGACAAAACGGGCCCCATGACGGGGCCCGTTTTCATTGGGTTGTCCGGAGCGCTCAGCCATTGACCCGGAAGATCTGACCGGTCTGTACCCCCAGTACCGATTTCTTGTAGGCCTGGGCCACCCGGGCGGCGGGTACCGGCACGAAGCCCGGGAAGAAGTCGGCATACTTGCCCATGGACTCTTCCAGCACGGTGGGGCTCACCACGTTGATGCGAATGCCCCTTGGCAGCTCGCAGGCGGCCCCTTTCACGAAGTGCTCGATGGCACCGTTGATGGTGGTGGCGCTCACCCCCCAGTGGATGGGCTCCTCGCTCAGAATGCCGCTGATGAGGGTGATGGAGCCACGGTCGCTCAGGTGGGCAATGGCGGCCCGGGTCAGGTTGATCTGGCCCATCAGCTTGCTCTGAAGCCCCACCTGCCACTGCTCGTCCGTCATCTCGGTCAGGGCATTGAAGGCGACGCTGCCGCTGGCGACCACCAGGGTATCGAAGGACCCGACCTGCTCGAAGAGCGCTCTGATGGAGGCGGGGTCGCGCATGTCCACTCTGGCATCCCCCTGGCTGTGACCGACCCGGATCACCTGGTGATCCTGGGCAAGCAGTTCGCTGACGGCGGCGCCAATGGTGCCGGAGGCACCCACAATCACAATCTTCATATCTATCGCTCCTGGTTGAGATGAGTTGATGATAGCGGGATAAAAAGGGAGGAAAAGCGCTTATGATGAACCCATTGTTTCCATATTGGTGCTAATGATGGATATCACTCACCTGGCCAGTTTCTATGAAGTGGTGCAGCGGGGCAGTTTCTCCGCCGCTGCCGATGCCCTTGGGGTGAGCAAGGGGATGCTGAGCCGCCATGTCAGCGCCCTGGAGTCCGCCCTCAATGCCCAGCTGCTCCAGCGCACGACCCGCAGACTCAGCCTGACCGAGGCGGGGAGGGTGCTTCACCAGCAGGCCGGCGAGATCTTTGCCCTGGCCCGGGAGGCGGAGGAGGGGATCCGCGCCCTGACCGAGGAGGACTGCGGCCGCCTGCGCTTCACCTGCCCGGTCAGCACGGGGGACCGCATGGTGAGCGAGCTGCTCGCCCGTTTTGCCGAACTGTGCCCCGGCGCCCAGGTCGAGCTCAACTTCACCAATGCCATGATCGACATGAGCCAGGGGGAGAATGACATCGCTCTGCGGGCCATGGAGCTGATCCCCGACAACCTGGTGGCCCTGCCGCTCGGCAGGCTCAAGGATGTGGTGGTGGCAAGCCCCGCCCTGCTGGCGCGGGAGGGGATCCCCGCCACTCCCTATGAGCTGGGGGGGCGATCCTGCCTGCTGCAGGGCCACAACCCGGACTGGGAGCAGTGGCACTTTCGCCAGGGGGAAGAGGAGGCGCACATCCTGGTGCAGGGGCGAGTGCGGGCCAACCACTACAGCACCCTGCTGCAACTGGCCCGGGCGGGCATGGGCTTTGCCAAGTGTCCACTGATGCTGGTGGAGGCCAGCCTGGCCCGAGGGGAGCTGGTGGCCGTGCTGACGGAGTGGCAGACCGGCCTGCACCCGATCCATGTGCTGCACGCCCAGCAGCGCCGGGTGCCGCGCAAGATCCGGCTGTTCAAGCAGGTGCTGGCCCAGTGGTTTGCCGAGCGGCCCCATTATCTGCTGGGGTGAGCCTGCATCCCGTTATTTTTCTGTCATCTGGGGCTGCTACCCTGCGCCCTTCATCGCGAAAGGAGAGTCAGGGAATGAAGCGTCATCAGGGTTGGGCAGGGGTTGCGCTGCTGTGCTGCGGCGGTGTGCAGGCCGAGGTCAGGGTCGAGGTGCCTCGGGATTTCCAGATCCTGGCGGTGAGCGCCGGCAAGGTGCAGGACGAGCAGCACGCCGTGCTGGCCGACGGAGAGCAGCAACTGCTGGTGCGTTACGAGGGGGTGATCCCGAGTCGCAACAGCAGCGACAACGATCGCCAGGTTCGCTCCGAGCCCCAGGTGCTTCGCTATGAGGCCCGCGGGCAGTCGGTGCGCCTGCAGGCTCCCGTGCCTGCGGACGAGGCCGGGATGGAACGCTACGCCAGGGCCCCTGTCCTGGGCCTGGTGGCGGGGGGGCAGCCCCTCGAGGTGCGCCAGGATACGCTGGTGGTGCAAGGGATGCAGATCGGCATGGACTGGCATGCCAGGCTGATGGAGTACAACCGTGGCGAGGGGCCTGCCGTGCTCGCCGGTGCGGCGGATGTGACTGCGGCCGCCGTGGCGACGCCCCGGGCCTCCTCCGTGTCGGCCAGCGCCCTGGAAGGGCAGTTGCAACAGCTTTTCCTGCAGGCGGACCCCGCGCTTCGCAAGCGCTTCATCGGTTGGGCCGTGCCGCGCCTTTAAGTTTGCTCCCCGTTGCAGTAACGTGGGCACATCTTTGATTCCCGATGTGCCCATGTTGATCAGCGAGGCCCCCATGTTTGAATTGCACCCCCGCCTTCAGGCGGATACCCGGATACTCGGGGATCTGCCCCTGTGCCGCGTCCTGCTGGCCAAAGACAGCCAGTATCCCTGGCTGATTCTGGTGCCCCGGGTCGCCAACCTGCGGGAGATCCATCATCTGGCCCCCGAGCAGCAACAGCAGTTGATGCAGGAGTCCTGCGCCGTCGCCACCCTGATGGAGCGGGCACTCGGCCCGGACAAGATCAACGTGGCGGCCCTCGGCAATCTGGTGCCTCAGCTGCACCTGCACCACGTGGCCCGCTTCAGCTCGGATGCGGCCTGGCCCGGTCCCATCTGGGGTGCCTGTCCCGCCATTCCCTATGAGGAGCAGGCCTTGCAAGGGGCGGCTGCCAGTTGGCAAAGCCGTCTGGCTACCCTGGATGGATTTCAGCCATTTCTGACTGATAATCCAGTCAAGTGAGAGGTGGCTCGCGCTTTGGGCACCGGGATCACGCAATCTGTTAGCGTATCGCGCCGGTGCATGGTGACATGGGCGACACGAGTGACAGCCCCATTATTTCGATCAGCAGGAAGGTTCCATGATAGTGACAAGATCCGAGGATGATGCCGTATTGACCACAGAGGACGTACTGCTGAGCCTGTGCAATTCGGTGACGAGCGTATTGAGTGCGGCGACCCAGACCCAGGTGCGCTTCTCCGGCATGGTGCAGCGGATCAGCAAGACCTGCCTCAAGCCTGACATCGGCTGTTTCGTGCTGTTTGACGGCGGCTTCTCCGGGCTGGTGGTGATCAACTTCTCCGCCGCCGCGGCCATGGAGCTCTACCAGAGCTACATGCTGAGCATGGGGCTCTCCAAGGAGGATCTCGCCATCTCCCACACCTCGGACGAGGTGAGCAACGTCATGGGCGAGCTGATGAACCAGATCGTCGGCAGCTTCACCACCAAGGTGGGGCGCGAGCTGCAGACCCACATCACCCAGAACCAGCCCAAGATGCTGGCGCTCAACAAGCAGGTGATGCTGAGCGTCGACACCAACCTCGACAATCCCGAGACCCGCCGGGTGACCTTCTTCACCGCCAGCAACAACATCTTCTATCTGGAGCTGGCCATGGACAAGACGGAGTTTATCCGGATCCATGATGGCGGCGTGCAGGAGGAGGTGGATCCCGACGAGCTGATCGCCCAGGCCAAGCAGTCAGCCAAACCGGCACCGGCGGCCGCGCCGGCGAGCAACGAGCACGACGATCTGCTGGATTCCCTCGGCATCTGATGGTCGAGGGTTGTGCAAATGAAGAGGCCACCCCGGGGGTGGCCTCCTTGCTTGGGGCGGGTCAGAAGTTGTAAAGCAGCCCGGTACTGAATCGAAGCGCCTCGGCATCGTAGAAGTCGATGTCGGAGTCGGCGCTGGAGTAGGCCGCGGTGAAGGTGGCGGCAAGGGGTTTGATGCCGAACAGGTTGTGCCAGAAGAAGGTGCCATTGAGGGCGAACTCGCTGGCATCGGCGCGCTGGCCGAACAGGGGATTCGCCTCGTCATACTTGCGCTTGCCGGCGTAGAGGTTGCTCACGATGGACCACTGGGAGGCGCGCTTGGCATAGGTCAGCTGCAGACCGGTATTCTTGAAGCTCTCCGCACTCCCGTCCAGGCGGGCCTCCTTGTAGAGGAAGGCGGGCTCCAGCAACTGGTCGCCGCCGAAGTGGTACTGGTAGGAGACAGCCAGGTCGTGGACCTTGCCGTTGCGGCTCAGCATGGAGGCGTAGTGGGTGCCGTGGGTCAGGTCATATTGCTGGCCACTGCGCTCCTCGTCGAGCTCCACTTCCCGGCTGGTCAGGGTGGCGTAGACGTTGCTGCCCCAGATCCTGTCCCAGGCAAAGCGCACCCCTTTCGAGGTGAGATCGGTGGCGCTGCGATCCACGCCGGTGGCGAAGGGATCGTTCCACACTTCCACCGGCATGAGGTTGAACACCAGGGAGGTGGCGACGATACCCTTGTCACCCATCTCCTGGCGCAGACCGAGTTGCTGGGTAAAGTCGAAGCGCACCGCGTCCTGGATGAGGTTGCCGAGGAAGACCTGGGTGCGGGTATCGGCGAAGGTGTAGCGTATATCGGCATTGAGCAGCGGGCTCAGACCGCTTTCGCGGCCGGGGGAGCCCAGATCATCGATACGGCTGTTGCTGTCGTCACCGGCATAGAAGTTGGACTTGTGGCTGCCGGCATTGACCCCGCCCAGCAGAAAACCGGACCAGCCGGTCTGGCGGGGGATCTCCCCCAGATCGGCGTGGGCGGTGGTGGCGACCAGCAGGCCAAGGCTCAACAGAACATGATTTCGCATCGGGTATGCTCCTGACATAACGAATGAGAAGGGTGACAGTGCGCCCCGGTATCCCGGTGGAACCGGTGCTGACTGAAGCATGGCAGGCATGCTACCCCAGCCGGAGTGTGACGTTAATCAATAATTGAATACGCGACGGACAAGAGTTCATGGCGCCGTACTGGTATCCTGTTTGCGCAAGAAAAGGGGAGAAAACAACGAGATGAAGCAGATCAAATCCTGGGCGCAATATTACGTCGACCTGATGACCAAGCTGGGACTGGTGCGCTTCAGCATGTTCCTGGCCACCGCCATCATAGTGCTGGCCGTGTCGATCCAGATGGGGGTGACCCTGTTTTTGCGCGGCACCGTGGACATCGTCGACCTGGTGCGCTCTGTCTTCTTCGGTCTGCTGGTGACCCCCTGGGCCGTCTATTTTCTCTCCATCGTGGTGGATCAGCTGGAGGACTCCCGCCAACGGCTGACCCGGATGGTGCGCAAGTTGCAAGACATGCGCGAGCGGGATCTCGAGCTCAACAGCCAGTTGCAGGAGAACATCAGCCGGCTCAACGCCCAGATCGCCGAGACCAACCGGGCCGAGACCCTGCGCCAGCAAGCCATCGAGGATCTCGAGAACGAAGTGTTCCAGCGGGAGAAGGCCCAGTTGCATCTGGGGGAGCGTACCGCCCTCTTGCGCTCCTTCATCGACTGCTCCCCCGATCTGGTCTATTACCGCAACGAGGACGAGCAGTTCTCCGGTTGCAACCGCGCCATGGAGGAGCTCACCGGCAAGGTGGAAGCGGAACTCATCGGCCTGACCCCGTTCGATGTCTACAAGCACGACATCGCCAGCAAGGTGGTGGAGACCGACAAGCAGGTCTTCGCCCAGAACGAGCCGCTCACCTATGAGCAGTGGCTGGAGTATCCCGATGGCCGCAAGGCCTACTTCGAGCTGCGCAAGGTGCCCTTCTTCGACCGCTTCGGCAAGCGGCTCGGCCTGCTCGGCTTTGGTCGCGACATCACCGAGCGCAAGCAGTACCAGGACAAGCTGGAGAAGGCGAGTCGGGACAAGACCACCTTCATTTCCACCATCAGCCACGAGCTGCGCACCCCGCTCAATGGCATCGTCGGCCTGAGCCGGATGTTGATGGATACGCCCCTCGATGCCAGACAGCAGCAGCAGCTCAAGACCATCCACCTGAGCGCGGTGACGCTCGGCAACATCTTCAACGACATCATCGATCTGGACAAGCTCGACCGTCGCCGGCTGGAGATTGCGCCGGCTCCGCTGGATTTGCCCGCCTTCCTCGACGAGCTGGAGACGCTGTCGCGCATCCAGGCGGAGCAGAAGGGGCTCTACCTGCACTTCGACCGGGACGGCGACATGCCCCAGTTCGTGATGGCGGACGGCACCCGGCTGCGTCAGGTGCTGTGGAACCTGGTGGGCAATGCGGTCAAGTTCACCGATGAAGGGGGCGTCACCATACGCTGTCTCGCCCACGCCGCTGATGAACCGGGCAAGCTGGCGCTGCACTTCGAGGTGGAAGACACCGGGGTGGGCATTCCCCGTGCCCAGCAGGAGAAGATCTTCGCCATGTACTATCAGGTGCAGGGCAAGAAGCACGCCACCGGCACCGGCATAGGTCTTGCGGTCTCCCGCCAGCTGGTGCAGGCCATGGGCGGTCAACTCTATGTGGACAGCGACCCGGGCGAAGGCGCCTGCTTCACCACCGAGCTGGAGGTGGACTGCGTCGAGCCCAAGGCCGCGGCCCCGGAGCCCGAGATGCCCTCCCTCGACATCCTGCTGGTGGAGGATGTGGAGCTCAACGTGACTGTGGCCTGCGCCCTGCTGAACAAGCTCGGCCATCAGGTCAAGGTGGCGCGGGATGGTGCAGAGGCGCTGGCCATGGCCAACCCGGATGATTTCGACTTGATCCTGCTCGACATCCAGCTGCCGGACATGACGGGGTTCGATGTGGCGGAGCAACTGCTCGCGCGCTACGGCGACAGCCTGCCCCCCATGGTGGCGCTCACCGCCAACGCCACCGGCGATCGCCAGTACTACCGGGATCACGGCATGCAGGATGTGATCAACAAGCCGCTGGGCTCCAAGGCGGTGCGGGAGGTGATAGGCCACCTGTTTGCGGATCTTGCCGGGGACGAGGCGGACGAGCAGGACGATGTCCACCATCAGGATGCCCTGCTGGATCTGCCCTTCCTCACCGATTACGCCAGCACGGTCGGCAAGCCGGTGCTGTTCTCCAGCGTCGAGCTGTTCGAGAAGATGATGCCGGACTACATGGCAGTACTCGACTCCAACATGATTGCCAGGGATCAGGCCGGTGTGGTGGAGGAGGCCCACAAGATCAAGGGGGCGGCGGGCTCCATCGGCCTGCGCCGGTTGCAGCAGACGGCCCAGCTTATCCAGAGCCCGGATCACCCCGCCTGGTGGGAGAACGTGGAAGACTGGATTGAAACCCTGCGCCGGGAATACCCGGGTGACATCGCCCGCCTGCGGCGCTGGCTGCTCTCGTAGACACGACGCCTCAGGCAAGGAGCCACGACATGTATGACCGTTTGATCCCCCCCGAGCGCATTCACCCCTGGGGAGACGAAGACCTGCTGGAGGCGACGGAGCAGGACCGCACCCGCATCGTGCAGGCGGCGCCGGTGCGTCGGTTGCAGCAGAAGACCCAGGTCTTCCCGCTCGATGTGAAAGCCTCGGTGCGCAGCCGCCTCACCCATTCGCTGGAGGTGCAGGAGACCGGTCGCCAGATCAGTCGCCGCATCCTGGCGGCGCTGCCGGACGGAGTGGTGTGCGAGGGGGCCTTCATCAATCTGGTGGAGATGTCCTGCCTGTTGCACGATGTCGGCAACCCGCCGTTTGGCCATTTCGGCGAGCAGGTGATGAGTCAGTGGCTTGCCCAGGAGCTGGACGGCCTCTTCGCCCGTGCCCACGACCAGTTGCCGAGCCCCCAATGGGCAACCCTTCGCCAAGATCTGCTGGTGTTTGACGGCAATGCCCAGAGCCTGCGACTGGTGCACAGCCTCCATGAGCTGAACCTCACCCTGGGGCTGCTGGCGGCGCTGTGCAAATACCCGCAGCAGCCCCTGCCGGGCCTGCACCATCCACAGGGCTATGGTCAGCACCACGGCTGGACCAGCAAGCGCGGCATCTTCTTCAGCGAACAACCCCTCTATCGTGCCCTCGGCCAGAGCCTGGGGCTGGCCGAGGGGTGCCGTCATCCGCTGGTCTACATCATGGAGGCGGCGGACGACATCTCCTACTGCATCGCCGATCTCGAGGATGCAGTGGACAGGCGCATCCTCACCCAGAGCGAGCTGCTGGCAGCCCTGCGCGAGACGGACGAGGGCGGTTACATGGCCGACCTGCTCGATGAGGCGCTTGCCTCCGGTCGGGGGTTCTTCCCCCATTTTCGCCAGCATCTGACCCGGGATCTGGTGGCGCTGGCCGCCCATACCTATGTGGCCGAGCACGATCAGATCCTGAGCGGGGCCTATCCCCAGGCGCTGCTGCACGGTCAGGCTCCGGCAGCCCGGGTACTCGATACCCTCAAGCGGGTGGCTCGCGAGCTGGTGTTCATGCGCCCGGAGGTGGAGGCGCTGGAGCTGGAAGGCTATGCCGCCCTGCGCGGGGTGCTCTCCACCTACGCCTGCCTGCTGGCCCTGCCTGCCAGCCAGTTCGAGCGGCTGCTCGCAGGCAACGGCGGGAGCGAGCTCTTCTTCGCCCGGCGGTTGTTCCACCGCCTCTCTGCCCGCCACCTCAAGGCGTACCGACTGGCGGTGGCGAGCCGGGATCCCCGTTTCGAAAAGGAGAGCGAGCAGGAGTGGTACTACCGGGTGCGGCTGCTGCTCGATTATGTGAGCGGCATGACGGATACCTATGCGCTGGAGGAGTTCCGGCTGTTTTCAGGGATTTGACTGAACCTCTTTTTGGCCGCATTCCACCCATATGGGTGGGAGAGATATTGCGTAAAATTCGGTGTTTTTTTACACTGCGGCAACTTGTTCAACTTTCACACGGTAAGGAGACGACCATGCAACATTCCATGTTCAACGTTGCGTTCGATCGCTGCTCTGGCAGCGCGAAGACTCGTGCTCTTTATTTGCCGCGTGGAGGGGACAGGTAACACCTGCTTTTCTCATCACCCGCGGTTGTCCCGCAGGGTGATCACCTCTCTCCGGGGGAACCGCACGTTCAACTGGAGAATATTATGTCTATCGAACTCGCCCTGCTGCGCCACGTAGAGACCCTGGTTCAAAAAAGGATCACCCGGCTGGAGCGTCGCGTCAGCTACCTGCATCTTTCACCTGCCCTGCTCAAAGACATCGGGCTGGAAGGCAAGGAAGTGCAGATCGCCCACATCCGTGAGCGGGAGTTTCAAACCGGTTTCCGGCTCGGGAACCGAATAACCTGATGGGAGGGGGCCCGGCCCCCGACCTAGTGGATGGCAGGCCTGGGCCTGCCATTTTTCTTTCCTGATGAGCATTGTCTCAATTTAGTTGTCGCACATTGCGCCAAACACTCTATGATCCCCCTCCGTTTCGTATGGGAGTTGATAATGTTCCGCCGCTGCTGTCGTCTCATCCTGCTATGTGGTCTGGCTTTCTGGAGCCTGATGGTTGCGGCTGCGCCGGCGCAACTGGACCAGAGCAACTTCACCCTGGACGAACTGCACTGGCTTGCCACCCATGATGAACTGGTTGTCGGCATGCCTTCGGCGGCCTGGCCACCCTATGTCTATACCGATGGGCGCGGCAATTTCACCGGCCCCCTGGATGAGTTCGCCTCCCAGATTGCAGCCAGGCTGGGAGTGAGCCTTCGCTACCGTGCCTATGCCAACAATGCGGCGGTCCAGCAGGCCTTGCTGGATGGCAAGGTCGACATGTTGATCGGGGTGGCACCGAGCCCGACCCGCACCCTGCAGATGCAATTTACCTCCGAGCTGATGGCACTGCCCCGGGCCGTGCTGCTGACGGGGGGGCGGGAGAGCCTCTCCCTGGAGGAGGCCTATGGGGTGCGCTGGGTCTGCGTCTTCGGTGTCAGCGCCTGCGATGAGCTGCTGCGCCTTGGGATCTCGAACCTGATCACGGCCGACAGCCGGGACGAGGCGATCTTCATGCTCAAGGAGGGCAAGGCGGATGCCTACCTGGCCGAGCTGCCCATGCTGAACAGGCTGCAAGCCATGGCGGGCATGGCGCTGGCCAGGATCGACTGGATGAGGGATACCTCCCTCGCCATGGCCGTGGCGCCCAGGAATGATGTCTTGCAGGGATTGCTGGAGCGGGCCCTCGAGGATATCTCTCCCCTCGAGCGTCGCGCCATTCTGGAGGCGGGGGATATCCTCGACTATGCCCTGGTGAAAAGGAGCAGGGAGATCGTCTTCAATCCGCAGGAGCAGGCGTGGTTGCAAGCACATCCGGTCATCCGCTACGGGGTTGCCCCGGATTGGCCCGGGATGAGCGAGGTGGACGACAGGGGGCGGCTCAAGGGGCTCATTGCCGATCTGCTGACACTGATGAGCCAGCGTGCCGGGCTCCAGTTCACCCTGGTGCCGACCCGGAGCTGGGCCCAGAGCATGGCGCTCTTCCAGGATCGCAAGCTGGATCTCATCCCGGCCATGACTCCCACCGCGGAGCGTCAGCAGTTTGCCCGCTTTACCCCCAACTACGCGTCGATCAACCGGGTGGTCGTGGCGAGGCAGGGGATGGCCGAGCTCACCGCCGCCAGGGCACTGAAAGGGCACAGGGTGGGCATGGTGGGGGGCTCGGTGGAGCAGGTCTTGCTGAACGAGGTGGGGGCCATCGCCGTGCCGGTGGCCAGCGATGCCGAATTGCTGCCCCTGCTGGACCAGCAGAAGGTCGACTATGTGCTGATGAGCACCACCACCCTGGAGCAGTCGCTGCAAAAGGGATTCAGCGACCGCTACCAGGTGGTCTTCTCCGGCAGCGACCTGCGGGTACCCATCGCCATGGCGACCCAGTTGCAGGACCCCATGCTGCAGCAGATCCTCACCAAGGTGTTGATCGCCATTCCCCCCGACGAGCTCTCCGCCCTGGAGAAAAAGTGGCTCTCCCTGACCATACAGACGGGACTGGATCCGAAGACGGTGCTGCTCTGGTCCTCCCTTGGCGGCGGCATCTTCCTGCTCTGCCTCTTGCTGTTCATGGGCTGGAACCGGACGCTGCGCCGCCAGATCAGCCAGCGGCGGGAGGCCGAGCGGCGGCTCGAGGAGCAGCTGGTGTTTGTCCAGATGATGCTGGATGCCCTGCCCAACCAGGTGGTGCTGACCAACGAGCGCTATGAAGTGGCAATGACGAACCGGGCGTATCGGCAGATGTTCCTCGGCGGGGAGAATCTGACGGGCTCCTATGAGCGGTTGCTCCAGGATCGATTGCCCGAGTCGATCCGCGCCAGGGTGATGGAGGAGGATGCCAGCGTCTGGGAGAGCGGAGAGGAGCTTCATGGCCGGGGCGAGATCCGGTTTGATGACGACCGCCTGCACCAGATGATCTACACCAAGCGGCTCTTTGCGGGGCCCGATGACAAGCGGCTCGGGATCCTGACCGTGCTGACCGACGTGACCGAGCTGGAGCAGGCGCGGTTTGCGGCCCAGGAGGCGCAGACCCGGCTGACCCAGATCACCGACAGCATGCCGGGTCTGGTCTATCAGTATCACTGGCTTGGACCGGGCAAGGGGCACTTCCTCTACACCTCGCAAGGGGTCAGGGAGATGGTGGGGGTGGAAGAGGACCTGGTCGGCATGGCGGTCACCGGTGCCTCCATCCTGGGGCTGACAGGCAAGGCGCACCAGGACTTCGTGGCCACGGTGGATCGTCATGCCCTGAGCATGCAGCCGCTGGATCTCGAGGTGGAGATCCGGCGCCAGGGGGAGGCGGGCTATTTGCAGATCCGTGGTCACTTCGTTCACCAGGAGGGGCTTGAAGGGGTCATATTGAACGGCGTGGTGCAGGACATCACCAAGCTCAAGCGCCAGGAGCTGGAGCTGCGCCAGGCCAGGCGGGTGGCGGAGGAGGCGACCCAGGCGCGCAGCCGCTTCCTCGCCACCATGAGTCATGAGCTTCGCACTCCCATCTCCGGCATGCACGGCATGCTGGAGCTGCTGCAAATGAGCCCGCTGGATGACGATCAGCGCTACATGTTGCGCAATATCTCGACCTCCACCAACCACCTGCTCTATCTGGTGAACGACATCCTGGACTTCTCCAAGATGGAAGCCGGGCAGTTGCAACTGCATCCCCATCACTGCCGCCTGACCTCGGTGATTTGCGATGTCATCCGGGGACATGCGGCCCTGGCCTATGGCAAGGGACTCATTGTGACGCTGCGGTGGGGGAAGACGGTGCCGGATCTGGCCTGCATCGACGGGATCAGGGTGGGGCAGGTGATCTCCAATCTGTTGAACAACGCGGTGAAGTTCACCGAGGCAGGGGCGATCGCCATCCAGGTGGATTATGAAGACGACCGGCTGGCCTTCCGGATCCGGGATACCGGGATAGGCATCGCCCTGGAGCAGCAGCGCACCCTCTTCATCCCGTTCAAGCAGGTGGAGTCCGACACCAACCGCCGGTTTGGCGGCACCGGGCTCGGGCTTGCCATCTGTCATCAACTCACCCAGAAAATGGGGGGGAGCCTGACCCTGGAGAGTACCCCCGGAATGGGCACCTGCGTGACTTTCACGTTGCCTCTGGCCGAGTGCCAGTGGGAAGCGCCCCCCCTGACCCAGGGCGGGAGCACACTTTGTTGATATTTTAACCAAAGAATAACTGAGCCCGATAGTCGTCATTCCAGCCGGCTCTTTTTAGCTTGTTTCTCTGACTTCGAGCACCACAATTGCTCTGTTTTACGATATTCAATACGAACCGCC